>NZ_JACSOE010000002.1:0-149956 GCF_014349115.1 Alteromonas sp. BZK5
GAAAGTGTTTAGGCTTCAAGCAGCCAGCGATTGTATTTAAAGAAATGGCATTGGCTGCTTGATATTGACGAGTGTCGCACTTCGCAGTTGAATTCGGGCCTTTCCTATGATTTTGATATTGCCGTTAGAGCTCCTAATGCCTTGCGTTCATACATCGCACCTCAGATAAACTTTTATTGCGACACTTATACACCATTTTTTCCCTTACCAAAAAAGCAAAGTTACCCGATGCTAGAGTGGGGAATGAATTGGTGCATTGCTGCCCATGAGTACTCTCGGCTAGTTATTCACGCTGCTGTATTGGAGAAAAATGGAAAGGCGATAGTTTGTCCTGCGTTACCAGGAGCAGGTAAGAGTACACTTAGTGCATTGTTATCGGAAATGGGTTGGTCTATTTTCTCTGATGAAATGGCGATAATAGAACTAGATTCATTGAACGTAAAATCAATCTATAGACCAATTTGTTTGAAAAATGACGCCATAGACCTTGTTAAAAATAGATTTCCAAATAGTGTTTTTACCGAAAAATTCTATGATACTCAAAAAGGTACAGTAGCTCATAAGCGTGTACATTCGGTAGATTCGTATAAGGATTGTAAAGATACGCAGATTACGGTTTTTGTTTTTCCCCAATTTTCACCAAATGCGGAGACCGAGCTTTCACAATACAGTTCAGCAGAAGGTGTATTACAAGTAATAAGAAACAGCTTTAATTATCACGTTTTAGCTGAAAAAGGCTTTGAAGCGATGGCCGACTTAGCCGAAAAAACTAAGTTTTATTCGTTAAAATACAGCGATATTGAGTCCGCTGAACAAGCATTAGCAGAGCTCATTTCATGAGTGCGTTTATCAAAGCTGGTGAATTCATATCAGTATTTAATGATGTAAACTCACTCTCTTTCCTAACCGAGGAAAAATTGTCCGAATTGTTTATCTTTTTGCGCGCAGCAAACTTGCTCGGAGTCTTTGCTTATAAAGTCGAAGGTAAAGCGTTCATATCTTTGCTTCCTGAAAAGTTCCAATGCCATATAACATCGAACATTAATTATTACGAAAGGCAGAGTTTTCAAGTCGGCTTAGAAATATTTCGAATTGATAAGCTGTTGAGGGAAGTAGGAATAAAACCTATTTTTCTTAAAGGGGCTGCATACAATATCGAAAAACTTCGAGCAGTAAAGGGAAGAACTATGTCTGATATAGATATTCTTGTTTCTTCTGAGCAAATTAAGGCGACAGAGCAAAGACTTCGATCGGTAGGTTGGCAAACTAAAGAAATTACCGATTATGACGATAAATACTATCGAGAGTTTGCTCACGAAATCCCGCCAATGTTCGACCCAATATCAGGTACAACGCTAGACGTTCATCACAATCTCTATTTACCCATAAGTGGAAAAGCACCCGACGAAGAACTGCTAAGAAAAAATATAGTAACGTCTAAAGATGGTATCATTGTTTTGGCCAAGCATATGCAAGCGTTGCATTCTTGTGTCCATTTATTTTGGAACGAGGATGTAAGCTCCTCGCTTCGTGATCTGTATGATTTCCACTGTATTTGTACTGAAAATTCTACTGAGTGTTTTTGGCAAAAAGTTGTTCATACTGCAGAAGAAATGCATCTAACCAAACTACTTTTAGATGTACTAGGCTTAGCAGAGTATTTTTTCGGGCTGTCATCCCCTTCGGGTGTCAGAGCTCAGCTAGAGGATTTGAACAAAGGTTGGTTTTTAAATTTTCGCCGGCAAGTGATATTATTTTTTATGCAGCGTGCGCTCATTCCAAATAGTCGAGTATGTAACAGTAAACTTTTAAGCATTTCTCGACGTTTCGCCTATATCAGAGGGCATTTGTTGAAAATGCCCCTGATAGTTTTAATACCGCATATGATAAAGAAAGTTTGGTTTAACATTACTAGGACCTAGCGCCCTTTTGCATAACGACCTGGCCCCAAAATGTTATTAGGATCTAATGCGCTTGCTATCTTATTTGAGGTTTTCCAGAAGACCTTTGTAGTGTCTAATTTCTCTTGTTGTTCAATGTTAAGCCTATATGGAACAAAACCTAATTTCAGGCCTTCTTCGTATAAAGTTTGTAGACACGCTTTCGCGTCAGTACAAGCTTTAGCACTTTTTATATCGAACACTATAGGAATAGTGCTATCAGTACAGTATTTATTAAAATTGGTAAAGGTTATCATTGGCTCAATACTGTACTTACTGCATGTAAGCCTAACTAATTTAATGAATGCCTGCATTGCCGTCATAGTGGCAGGTACTAATGGAGCATACCATAGTAAACCGCATTTATCTTGAGCTGGATTTAGCGGTTTTGTTTTGTCTGGTTTGGTATTTGAGTTACGCCAATAAGCAAGAGGCAATGCAACTTGGTTTGGAATACCCTTCATAATCGCCATGCCTTCTTCCAACGTTTCTAGTTGCTGGCGTGGCGCCTTTAAAATAGAACGCGGGGCTAGTTTGGTGACGAACTTCCCAAGTTCGATAAATGGGTCATTTGAAAAGAAAAGTCTTGATGCTTTCTCTTTTGCTACAGCTTTTACTTCTTTTTTTACGGCCTTTGAAACATATTTTGGGCCATAGATTGTTCCTATAATTGTCCATTCTGGAATATTATTCTGTTCACTTATTTTCTCAACTTGCTGCTGCGTCATGTTTTGGTGAGAACCTGGACCATTTGGGTTCTTTGCCATCATGGCGGAAACCCTTCTTTTATCCATTAAGTTCATACTGCCAACATTGCGTCCCACTTTGTCGAATATTTCCGAAATGACTTCATAGGCGGTTTCAAAGGAAGATTCCTCAAAAAATTGCATGTAGAACGATGTGAAGCCGTCACCTGCCTTTTCCAGCGAAATTGTAGCTTCGGTAACTACTAGGTTTGCTGACTGAGTAAATATCCCATCGAGATAAGGACCGTGTTTCCATTTAAATGATTTATCTGCAAGTTGCTCAGATGTTGCGTCCATATCTGCAACGCTCGACTGATAGTATTCCCCAGTAGGTAAGAAACCTTTAATGGAAGTCACCGCTGAAAAGTGGTCTGCCACAGGCGTGATGCCATAACCACGCTCAAGTGCATTAGCAAGAACACTACATGAAGGACCTGCGCCAGTCACAGGTACCATGTAATCGGATGTGCTCTTCTTTAGAAAATCATATAGTTTTTGTTGTGTAACACCTGGTTGGATCGTGCACAATCCTGTCTTTTGATTAAAGTACAGTATTTTATTGAGCTGCGATAAATCGAGTAGGTATTGATCCCTCTCATCTCTTGGTGGAATACTGCTTCCATAGCCCCAATTATTTCCAGTGCTGATAGGGTATATAACGAATGCGTCTTTGCTGCCGGTACATTTGTTCGCAAGTTCAATGACAGCCTTAACATCTGAACTATCACCTATTTTAATCACACCTTTGATCTGGGAGGTAAAACCCTCTGGAGATTGGTGGTAAGTTAAAATATCGTCAGTATTTGTAATTAACACTGATCTTGAACTTAACACAGATTCGATAAGTGCCTTGCTCATGTAACTTTCCATTATTTAGATTTAAAGTATAGTAGTAGCATAACTTTATCTGAGCGTTTGAGTATATATTTTAATGAAAATCTTAGTCACCGGAGCTGCTGGTTTCATTGGTGCAGCTGTATCGCTATACCTTATCAATCGTGGTGACCAAGTTGTCGGGATTGACAACATTAACGATTATTACGATGTGAATTTAAAACATGCTCGTCTAGACGAGATTAAATCATCTACTGCAGCTGGTTTATTTTCATTTATCGAGATGGGGGTAGAGGAGCGCGACAAAATGGCTGCGCTTTTTGAAGAGCACAAATTTGATAGAGTGGTGCATTTGGCTGCTCAAGCTGGTGTGCGTTATTCACTTGAAAATCCTAACGCTTACGTCGACTCAAATATTGTTGGCTTTGTGAATATTCTAGAAGGGTGTCGCCATAATAACGTCGAGCATTTGGTGTACGCGTCATCTAGCTCAGTCTACGGTGCGAATGAAACTATGCCGTTTTCAGAACAGCATAACGTAGATCATCAAGTTAGCTTGTATGCGGCTTCTAAAAAAGCTAACGAGCTAATGGCTCATACTTATAGTCACCTGTATAACTTGCCTACAACGGGGCTGCGCTTTTTCACTGTTTACGGGCCTTGGGGCCGTCCAGACATGGCGCTTTTCAAGTTCACTAAGGCTATTTTGGAAGGTAAAACAATACAGGTTTACAACTATGGTAACCACCGTCGTGACTTCACTTATATCGATGATATCGTTGAAGGCGTAATTCGCTCATTGGATAATGTGGCTAAACCTAATGAGAATTGGGACGGCGGCAATCCAGATCCAAGTACGAGTAAGGCGCCCTATAAGGTTTACAATATTGGTGCGCAAACACCAGTGCACCTTTTGAAGTTTATTGAAACCCTTGAGAGTGCATTGGGCATTGAGGCGAAGAAAGAACTTCTTCCTATGCAGCCGGGCGATGTGCCTGACACCTATGCTGATGTGTCGTCGCTCGTTGAAGATACTGGGTACCAGCCATCTACCGATGTTGAAACAGGCGTAAAAGCGTTTGTCGACTGGTATCGTGACTTTTATAAAGTGTAAGCGTTAGCGACTTATAATTACCTTCTGAAACCGTTAAAGTGCACTGCTTCTCATAAATCCCGCACACTTTTTGGGCAAGAACTCTTTCGTGGTTGCATAACCGAGCTCAAAAAGTGTGTTCTTAATTTCAGGTGTAAGCGAAAAATCTACCGCGGAAATCTCCCCGGTATTCACCACCACCGTATTGTGCCAATACTTCGCATTGACGTACTCCCTGGATATTGCCGTCATAAACGTGCGAATAAGCATGCTGACGTATTGCGGCAGTTGAAGTAAGTTCTTTTTAATGGCCTTGCGTTTTTGTTCGGTGCTTTGCAGTCTGAAGCATACTGATGGCGTGCCATCGCCTCGCCAATCTTCAAACAGCGCATCTTCAGACAATATAGCGCCGTCTACTAGCAAGTGCTCTTTAAACGGTTTAAACGAGAAGATGAGCGGTATCGACATAGAATACCGCACTGCTTCTGACACCTTCATATCTGGAGAGGTTTGTTTGTTGAACAAAACTGGTCCGCCGCCGTTTACGTCGGTAGCGAGAATATGCAGATTGAGCGGGAGGTCGGCAAACACTGCGCCTTCCAACTGTTCGTCAATCCATCGCTGAAATACGTCGCCAGAAGACAGCCCGCCTTCCCGGAGTAATCTTACGAGTGAAAATTCAGTGAATTGCTTGAAATCAGTAACCAGTGCGAGCTCTCGCATTTGCTCCACTGTGTAACCTTTGGCGTAAAGCGAAGCGATAATCGAGCCACCTGATACACCCACTAAAGTGTCGAAGCCTACGTTCATGTCCTGCAGCGCTTTAATGATGCCGATATGGGCGCTCAATCTTGTTCCTCCACCTGAAAAGATGGGCACAATTTGCGTGACGTTCGCCTGTAATAAATTATTCGGTATTGCTGCCGAGGCTATCTGCATGTGCATACTCCAAACTAAGGAGGCTTTGCGCTAAGTGTTTAGTTCCAACGGAATAACAAACGCTGCGCCCCACACTATAAAAGCGTAGTTTACTCATGCATTATCAGCAAAGTATCAAGGGGGAGATAAGCGATATCTTTAGTCTAAAGTGTTGCCATATTGCTACACAATTCGCTTTGAGTGTGTTTGCGAATTGATTTCACGTGTCGCGACAATAAATGCAAACGCATTAGTAATACACCAGCAATAAATAAAAAGGCTCACTGCTGTTTACTAACAGAGTGAGCCTTATTCAAATGCGTCTGATGAGGCTTGAAACTAGCTAGCTAATTCTTTGGTATTTTACAGTATGGAATATAGCTATTAGATTCCAATTCTTAGCCCTCATATTTTGTACTAGCTCGCCGCAAGTTTTGCCTTCATTTCGCGGCGACGGGCGTGCAGTAAAGGTTCTGTGTAACCGCTAGGCTGCTCTTTACCTTTGAAGATGAGATCGCTTGCGGCTAAGAAGCCAATTGAGCTGTCTAAATCAGGTGCCATAGGGATATACTCAGGATCCCCCGCATTTTGCTCATCTACCAAGACAGCCATACGAGCCAAAGACTCTTTTACCTGATCTACACTTACAATGCCGTGCTCTAGCCAGTTAGCGATATGTTGCGATGAAATACGCAAGGTCGCGCGGTCTTCCATCAAGCCTACATTATTGATGTCTGGCACTTTCGAACAGCCTACACCTTGGTGAACCCAGCGTACAACGTAGCCTAAAATGCCCTGAACGTTATTGTCGATTTCACGCTTAATACTTTCACGCGTAAGTGTAGAGGCATCTTCTAACAATGGAATGGTAAGTATGTCAGCAAGGCCACTAAAGTTTTCATCTAGCGACTTTTGAACGTCAAACACATTTACATCGTGATAATGAAGCGCGTGCAATGTTGCTGCAGTAGGAGAGGGAACCCACGCCGTATTAGCCCCTGCTTTAGGATGACCAATTTTCGCGGTCATCATATTTTGCATTTCATCAGGTATTGGCCACATGCCCTTACCAATCTGCGCTTTGCCAGAAAGACCACAACGAAGGCCTACTGCAACGTTTGCAGTTTCATAAGCCTTAATCCACGCCATAGACTTGAGCGCAGCTTTTTCTGCGAAAGGCCCCGCAAGCATTGAGGTATGAATTTCGTCACCAGTTCTGTCTAAGAAACCCGTGTTAATGAACACGACGCGTGAAGTAGCCTCGGCAATACAAGCTTGTAGATTGATACTCGTACGGCGTTCTTCATCCATTATGCCCATTTTAAGGGTGTTAGCTGGAACATCGATAATCGCTTCGATAGCACCAAACAATGCGTTAGAGAATGCCACTTCTTCTGGCCCGTGCATTTTAGGTTTAACAATATAGATACTGCCTTCGCGGCTGTTTTTAAATTTGCTGTTTCCTAAAAGATCATGCTTTGCGATAAGTGAAGTGACTAAACCGTCCATGATCCCCTCTGGCACTTCTTCGCCGTCAAAGAGCATGGCATTGTTAGTCATAAGGTGGCCCACGTTTCTAACAAACATAAGGCTTCGACCAGAAAGTACTAGTTCGCCGTCTTTTAGCTTGTCTTGTGAAGCGTGTTTAGACGGCTGGTAGCTTCTATCGTCATGCATAGCGCGAACAAGCTGCTTGCCGCCCTTTGTCATTTCAATGCTTAGCGAGCCTTTCATTAAGCCTAACCAGTTGCTATACACCAAGGTTTTGTCTTCAGCGTCAACAGCAGCGACGGAATCTTCGCAGTCCATAATGGTGGTTAATGCAGCTTCAACCAGTACGTCTTTTACGTTTGCGGCATCGCTCTCGCCAATAGGGTGAGTCGGGTCTATTTGAATTTCAAAATGCAGACCGTTGTGTGCAAATAGCAGGCTTGACGGTGCGCTAATGTCACCTTGGTATCCTAGCCATTGCTCTGTGTTTGCTAAGGTGGTTTCATCGCCGTCGACAAGAGTTATCGCCAATTTACCTGATTCAATCTTATACTCAGTAACGTCAGCGTGGCTGCCTTTCGCAAGCGGTATCATGCTATCTAGATAGTCTTTCGCTTTCGCAACTACTTTGGCGCCGCGTACGGGGTTGTAGCTTTTTCCCGCTTCTGCGCCACCTTCATTGTTGATGACATCAGTGCCGTATAGTGCGTCGTAAAGGCTTCCCCAACGGGCATTTACCGCGTTAAGTGCATAGCGAGCGTTGTTGATTGGCACGACTAACTGAGGGCCTGCCATTGTCGCTATTTCGGCGTCTACATTTTGTGTTTGTGCACTTACTTGTGATGGCTGCTCAACAAGGTAACCAATGCTTTTTAGGAAGTCGGTATATTCGTTTCCGTTTACCGGGTTACCAGCTTTATGATAATCGTCAATAGCGCGCTGAAGCTGTTCTCGCTTTTCTAATAGTGCGCGATTTTGAGGAATGAATTTTTCGAAGAGGGTTTCTGCACCTTGCCAAAAGGTGTCTTTATCTACGCCTGTGCCAGGAAGTGCCTGTTCATTAATAAAGTTATCGAGTTGTTCGGCAACCTGTAGTCGGCCTCTAGTAATATATCCTTGCATAACTACCTCTATACATTTGTCTGTTCACCCAGTGTAGTGTGTATAGAGATAGTTTTTTAATTTATGGTTTGTATTTCTGCCATATATTTTGTGAATGTTTAGCCCGCATTCATTTCGCTAGCTACATCGCTGATTAAGCGGCGCAACCAAATGTGACCTGCGTCATGGTGAAGTAGGGCACTCCACGCCATTTTCAGTGCAATAGGTGGTATGTCGAAAGGCGGCTCTTTAATCACCACATCTGGGTCGTGTTTGAATAAACGTGCCGCTTTGCTTGGTAAGGTAGCAATAAGTTTTTGCTTTTTCGCAATCTGAAGCGCTGCATGGTAATGACGAGTAAATACGCGAATAGCACGCTGTTTTCCGATTTTTGTAAGCTCTGCGTCAACCCAACCCAATTTTTGTACTTCATTTGGATCAATACCTACACCCACGCCAAACCCAGTTTTACTCACCCAAATATGCTGGGCACTCAAATAGCCTTCTAGGTTGCATTTTTCTACTAGCGGATGGTCGGAACTCATTACGCAGCTAAAGGTGTCATACCAGATAACTTTTTGGTGAAACGACAAAGGCAGTTCTTCGAAGCGGTTAATTGCCATATCCACTTTACCTTGCTCGACATCGTGAAACGTCACGTCACTCGGCGTAATAAGATCAAGCGTAATATTGGGCGCTAAATCGGCCAGTCTTCCAACGAGTTCAAGTAACAAGGTACTCTCTGCATAGTCACTGGTCATAATGCGGAAAGTTCTGTCGCTGGTTAACGGATCGAAATCAGTCTCGGGCTGAATAGAGCTTTCCAATCGACTAAGCACATCGCGAATAATGGGTTGTAGCTCAAGCGCACGCTTGGTGGGGGTCATCCCGTCGCTGGTACGAACTAAAAGCGGATCTTTAAATAGATCGCGAAGGCGCTTCAGGCCGTTACTCATTGCTGGTTGAGTAATGCTTAGCTGGTTTGCAGCTTTCGTTACACTTCCTTCGCGCAACAGCACATCTAAATAAACCAATAAATTCAGGTCGACCTTCGCTATATTCATTATTCTAATGCTCTTTTTAAACCTAATTAAACATAGCTATTATAAAGCTTTTTTATTTCAATGTCAGATAAGCGTTTAGTCTTAAATTGGCCGCCGTTATACCTATAAGGTATTGAAATATAGTTGGTATATTGTTTTTTTATGAAATTTAGAAAAATATGGCTTTTTTTGTTTTATGCAAAAAGCATAAGTGAAGTGAATGACGCGCACAAAAAAGGGCACCCGAAGGTGCCCTATAGGAAAGGTTGGGATGCTTTCCGTTTAACTCATTGCCTGTTCACGTTATACGTCAAACTGGTTCATGGTGTTATCTTCACCAGACGCTTTAAGTGCACCTTCACCAGAGAAGTACTCTTTGTGTGTATCACCTAGGTCAGAACCTGCCATCGCTTGGTGCTTAACACACGCTAGGCCTTGGCGAATTTCTTGACGCTGAACACCGCGTACATAAGCAAGCATACCTTCTTCACCGAAGTAACCTTTTGCAAGGTTGTCAGTAGACAGTGCTGCAGTGTGATAAGTCGGTAGCGTGATAAGGTGGTGGAAGATACCCGCTTCGCGTGCTGCGTCAGCCTGGAAGCTCTTAATTTTTTCGTCGGCCGCAGCTGCTAGCTCGCTGTCATCATAGTCGGCAGACATAAGTTTCGCGCGGTCGTAGCCAGAAACGTCTTTACCTTCTTCACTCCAGGCATCAAATACTTGCTGACGGAAGTTAAGCGTCCAGTTGAATGATGGAGAGTTGTTATAAACCAGCTTTGCGTTTGGTACTTGTTCGCGAATAGCGTTAACCATTTCAGCAATTTGGCCAACGTGAGGCTTTTCAGTTTCAATCCAAAGCAAGTCAGCGCCGTGCTTAAGTGACGTTACGCAGTCAAGTACTACACGGTCAAAACCTGTGTTGTCTTTGAAGCGGAACAAGCCGTTTGGTAGACGCTCAGGCTTAACCAGTTTGCCACCTTGCTTAAGAACTAGGTCACCTTCACTTAGATCTTCTGCCCCTGCAACTTCGGTAGTTTTAAGGAAAGCATTGTACTGAGCAGCTAAGTCGCCTTCTGATGTAGATACTGGGATCTTCTGGGTAAGACCAGCACCTAGTGAGTCAGTACGTGCAACAATTACACCTTCATCAACACCCAGTTCAAGGAATGCATAGCGTACTGCATTGATTTTCGCTAGGAAGTCTTCGTGTGGCACGGTTACTTTACCGTCTTGGTGACCACATTGCTTCGCGTCCGATACTTGGTTTTCAATTTGGATACAGCATGCACCTGCTTCAATCATTTGCTTTGCAAGTAGGTAGGTTGCTTCTTCGTTACCAAAGCCCGCATCGATATCAGCGATAATTGGAACTACGTGAGTTTCGTAATTGTCGATTTCAGCTTGAATCGCAGCTACATCACCACCGTTTTTCTTAGCGTCGTCTAGCTTGTGGAAAAGGTCGCCTAATTCACGCGCATCTGCTTGGCGAAGGAAAGTATAAAGTTCTTCGATAAGCGCAGAAACTGATGTTTTTTCATGCATTGATTGGTCAGGAAGAGGACCAAATTCAGAGCGAAGTGCTGCTACCATCCAGCCTGAAAGGTAAAGGTAGCTTTTGTTAGTTGTGCCTTGATGCTTTTTAACTGAAAGCATTTTTTGTTGGCCTACGAAGCCATGCCAGCAGCCTAGTGACTGTGTGTACTGAGACGAATCTGCGTCGTATTCAGCCATGTCTTTGCGCATAATGCTTGCAGTGTAGCGAGCAATGTCTAAACCTGTTTTAAAACGGTTTTGAACCTTCATGCGTGCAGCGAATTCTGGGTTGATACCTTCCCACGTTCCGTTTTGTGCTGCCTTTAATGTGGCGAAGTTATCAATGTCTTGTTGATATTGCGACATGAGCGTCTCTCCCGACTATAATTAAAATACTTAACGTTGTTTATGTTTACGCTGTAGGGCGTTCCCGTTGATTCCATTTCATCCTAGTGCCGGATTTGGAATAATAGAAATATATATTTTGCATTGCGGTCATTTATTTTGTGAATGCCTGGCGCCGAAAGTCTAGATACTGTAAATCTTTGACACCTATGTTTGATGGTTTTAAGGCAATGGGCAGCAGTGGGGCAAGAAGTGGTCGGTAAAAAAATAACTTACGTAGGTTGCAAACGCTTGCAGGTGTTGACTATTTCGCCTGTCTATTAGCTAAAAGGGTAATAGCTTTGCCGGTGTGAGCAAGGTAAATTTGGGCGTAGAGCTTCACGCTAGAAAATCTTGTCCGATACGAGGGCGTTTTTGTTTTAGCTTGTTGATATATAATATGAAAAGTGGGTGTTATGAGTAGTAGTGTATTGTCGTCAGTTGACCAAAGAACCAAGCTTGTTGGCGAAAACAGGCTTGAGCTTTTGATGTTTCAACTGGGAACGCGACACATTTTTGCCATGAACGTCTTTAAAATTAAAGAAGTTATAAACGTACCCAAGCTCAATATAATGCCGGGTTCACATCACAACCTGAAAGGCGTGATGAACTACCGAGGAAGCTCCATTCCAATTATAGACTTGCGTCAGGCAATCAAAATGCGCGGTGCAGCTACGCAAGCAACAGCGAAGAATGTCATTATCACTGAATATAACAGAAGCGTGCAGGGCTTCATTATTGGTGAAGTGAAAAACATAGTGAATACATCGTGGGGAACCATTCAGCCACCCCCTAGCGGCATTGGAAAATCCAATTATTTAACCGCCATAACTCAGGTGAATGTTGAGGGTAAACAAGAGCTGGTAGAAATCATCGATGTTGAAAAAGTACTCGCGGAAATCATCGATTACGACACATCTATCTCTGAAGAAGTGCTAGATAAAGACATTGTTAACCACTTCTTAGGCAAGAAAGTGTTGATAGTAGATGACTCAAGCACAGCAAGAAAACAGATTAAAGATACGTTAGAGCAGCTAGGTATAACAATCATCGAACGTAAAAACGGCGCTGAAGCGTTAGCGCTGCTGAAGAAGTGGGCCGATGAGGGGAAGAACCCAACCGACGAAATTTTGCTAATGTTTACCGACGCAGAAATGCCAGAAATGGACGGCTATCGGCTTACTTCTGAAGTGCGTAACGATCCTCGTATGAGCAATTTATTTATAGCACTCAACACATCATTAAGCGGAAGCTTCAACGACGCCATGGTAGAAAAAGTTGGATGCAACAGGTTTATCTCCAAATTCCAGCCCGACATGCTCGTTGACGTGGCACAACAGCGCATGCGCGAATACCTCTCATCACAAAATAAGTAGTCGCTTCCTTCTTAAAAGTTGCTAATTTAATGAGATGACCATCTGGTCATCTCATGCTTGCGTTATTTTGTCCAAAAGCTTTGAGCATCTTGCCAGCCTGCTTTACACTAATGCATCTTATCGCTTTGCTAACACCATTATGATCACCAAAGAATCATTCGCGATAGTGTCGTTATTGTTGTATCTGCGGGTATCCAGGCCAGTAGGTACCTTACTTACTCAGGGAAGTTTAAATGATTAAACAATTTGTTCGCACATCACTACTAAGTTGTGCGTCTATTGCTGTTCTTGCGGGTTGTGGTATCACTGAATCTATGACCGAATCAGCAAGTGCAACCGGTACGCAAACTAAAGGTGTACCGAAAAATATAATAATGGTTGTAGCCGACGGTATGGGGCCTGCCTATACCACGGCTTATCGTAATTATGTAGATGACCCGTCAACACCGAATATCGAATCGGTTGTGTTTGACGATATTTTAGTGGGCAATGCTTCCACGTATCCTGCGCAAGTATCTGGTTACGTTACCGATTCAGCCGCTGCTGCTACCGCTCTTGCTACTGGCGTTAAGTCATACAACGGTGCAATTGGTGTTGATGTAAATAAACAACCAGTAAACTCTGTTATGTACCATGCTAAGAGTAAAGGCATGCGTACTGGTTTGGCAGTAACGTCTCAAATTGTTCATGCGACACCTGCGTCATACATTGCGCATAACGAAAGCCGTAAGAACTACAACGAAATAGCTGAAGATTTCTTTGATGTTCGCGTGGACGGTAAGTTTGTCGCTGACGTGATGCTAGGCGGTGGAACGTCTTACTTTGAACGCGATGACAGAGATATTTTGGCGCAGTTTATTGATGCTGGCTACGAATATGCCGATTCATATAACCGTCTGGCTTCAGTGCCTGCGGGAAGTAATGTTCTCGGTCTGTTTGCTCCAGTAGCGCTGCCTGCGGTATTAGATGACAAGCGCAAAAATCGTCTTGAGTACCTAACTCAACATGCTATTAAACACTTAGAAAACGACAATGGATTCTTTCTTCTCGTTGAAGCAAGCCAAGTAGATTGGGCTGGTCACGCAAACGATATCGCGTCTGCCATGGCTGAGATGCACGATTTAGCGCAAACCATGGAATATTTGCGAGATTATGTAAAAGCACACCCTGACACTCTTGTTATCTTGACGGCGGATCACAGCACAGGTGGCTTAACCATTGGCGCAAACGGCGACTACCGCTGGAGCCCTGAACATCTTAAGTCTATGTCAGCCTCGGTAATGACAATTGCTTTAGAGATGGCAAATGAAGAGAACCCTGGCGAATTTGTGGCGCAGAAGCTTGGCTTGTCGTTGAGTGAAGAAGAGCTTGCCACGCTAGATAGCGTATCAAACCAAGATGATGAAACTCGCTTCATGGCAGTAAAAACCTTCTTAGACACCAAAACAAACACGGGGTGGACAACAGGCGGTCACACTGGTGTAGATGTTGAAGTATTTGCTTTTGGTGCTGGTTATCAATCGCTTATGGGGCAAATTGATAACACGGATATTGCAAAAACAATCTTCAGTTTTATCGATAAAAAACAGCCAGTAATAATCGATTCCGATTCAAATAAAGTATCAGAAAAGGTATCGACCAACATTAAGCTTACCTCAGACGAAGATGATGATGGCTTGTGTGACTTTAAGGAAGATTGGCGCTGTAACTAATCGCTACATTGTTTGTATAGAAATTAAAGCGCCAGCGTTTTTATAACAAGGCGCTTTATTTTTATCTGTGGTAAACAGGAAAGGGGAACTATGAAAAACGAAATGCTGGCACTACTTCAAGATATCTATGATGAAGTTGAACCCATGTTGGGCATGGGAAAAGTTGCCGACTACATCCCTGCGTTGGCCACGGTTAATCCACGGCAATTTGGCATTTCAATTTGCGATACAAACGGTCAAATAACGTCGATAGGCGATGCGAGCGTTCCTTTTTCTATTCAAAGTATCTCAAAAGTCTTTAATCTTGTTTTAGCTATCAATCACTATGGTGAAACCATGTGGGAGCGAGTTGGATGCGAGCCATCCGGTCTGCCGTTTAATTCTCTTGTACAGTTGGAATATGAAAACGGTGTTCCCCGCAACCCCTTCATTAATGCCGGTGCGCTGGTGGTCAGTGACATGGTTCAGTCTCGGTTTGCTTCCCCTTATATTGCCATGCGAGATTTCGTAAGACGCTTAAGCTGTAACGGCGATATCGTGGTAAACAAGGTGGTGGCGGAGTCTGAATACGAGCATCGTTCTCGCAATGCAGCAATGGCATATTTGATGAAAGCCTACGGAAATTTTGAAAACGAAGTGGAAGATGTGCTTCGTAATTATTTTCACAACTGTGCGCTAGAAATGAGTTGTGAGGACTTGGCGCGCTCAACGAGCTTTCTTGCTAACGCAGGTTTTTCTACTTGCGCAAATGAAAAGGTGCTAACGCCTTATCAAACCAAACAAGTGAACGCGCTTCTGGCGACTAGTGGTATGTATGACGAAGCTGGGAGCTTTGCTTTTAAAGTAGGCTTGCCGGGTAAAAGTGGCGTAGGTGGAGGCATAGTGGCTGTTGTACCAGGACGCTTTTCAATATGCGTATTTTCGCCAGCGCTTAATAGCGTGGGTAATTCTCAGCTAGGTGTGGCGGCTTTGACATCGCTAAGTGAACGCATCAATTGGTCTATTTATTAGGGGCTATTGCGCTTCGCTGCATATCAAAGGTCAACAGGCCTTAGTAGCCTGTCAATTCCATAAAGCCGCTCCCTGAATGGGAGCCTTTTATTTCCACTCGCCCTTCATAATAGGGAAATAAGCTGTTATTCCATTGGTTTTCTTTAAACTGGTTTACAGTAACGTCGATATCTTTTATTGGTATTTGAATGCGCCAAATGGTGGGGACAGCGCGAGGTACTCCTCCCTCGTTGATTGTTTCATACGCCATTGGCGTAATTGATACGTTGGCTTGGTCGATAGTTTCTTTCGTGCCATTTTCCGCTATATAGCTAGCCGTTGTGAATATTTCGCTGTGTTTGCTTTTGCTGTTTTTCATGTTTTCATTCATGGCGTGCATGCGAAACGCCATCAATTTATTTCCATCGTCTAGATGCAGCGAGAACCAATCCCATCCCATGGCTTCACTATTGGCTAGGTGGCTCGTCCATTCGTGATCAAACCAGCCTTTACCCGTAACTCTTACGCTATTGCCCTCTATGTTTAACGTACCTTTCGCGTTAATAAATGGTTGGCTGTAATAGTAAGAGCGAAGGCGTTCGTCTTGTGTTTTTTTACTGTAGCCGTTATCACCCTGTTTGATGAAAGGCCCATAGGTATCTAGATTAAGCGAGACTTTGACGGCGCTAACGCCCGGTGTATCATTTAATTCTGATAAGCTGTCTGCAGCGGTAGCGGGGATTTTTCCATTTATTTTGACCGGATGATGCGTGCTGCTTTGCCCAAAAGCGACTTTTAACACGGACGGGAACATGGCTTTGCTTTCTGCACCTGTTTGGACCTCCGCCTGTGCCGCTTTCCAAACCCAATCGTCAATAACTGTTGTAAAGGGTTGTTGATTCACATAGGCATTACCTACACCGCCGCTTGCGAATCGTTCTTCGAAATAATGCTGTTCAGCGGTATGTAGCGAAGCATGTCCCATCCACTGCTGGCCATCGCTCCAGTTTTTTGCGATATGGTTGTTGGCGTTAACTTCAGCACTATTTTCAGCATTAGCCTTAGTGCTTTGAGGGGCGTCTAGCTCAGTATTGAAACGAAAAAGCGTATATTGAAGGCCGAACTCTTGCCCGTCTTCGGCGCTTAACACAAAAGTGAGGTACCACCACTCTAACTGAAAATTGGGATGACTCATGTGATCGCGTGGTAATGCAACAGTATAGCCCCGCTTTACTGGCGTAAAGGCGTCGCTCGACTGTATGTTTCCAAAAAAGCCGCTTGGCGTGGAGGTTCCCAGAGTTTCGTTTTCATCTTGTGGGTTTTCAGTACATGCACTCAACGTGAAACAAACAGCTACAAGTACTAAAAAGATGTTGGCTTTAAATCGCAAAAACGTGGTGTTGGTGCTACGTAATTGGTTTGTCATAGCTGAACTTCCTGCCTTAAATCAATTTTCGGCTTAAGTTTTCCTAAAGGTAACAACAGCACCAGTGAAACGATAAGCAGCGATAACCCCACGCTAGAGAGAATAACCTCTGCATTAATTGAAAGCGGGTACACCCAGTTAAATGCATGCCGGTTTACTTGTTGAATAAAGACATAGGCCAAGTACACGCCAAAAGGAATAGCGAGCAAGGCTGAGATAAAACAAAGCAGCAGATATTGCGCAAACAGGGATACTTTTACTTTAAGCTGACTAACGCCAAGGGCACGCAATACAGATAACTGCGCTGCGCTGCCTATGGTTAGTACCGTCAGCGAAACAGCGAAGGCGACGCCCGCCACCAATAGGGTGGTAATATTAAGGCCGTCGGTTAATACAAAGGTACGATCAAAGGTCTGCATAGAGGTATCTAACAGCGCTTGTCGGGTATAAAGGGCAATTTCGCGGTGTTCTCCTAGCTGTGATTTTAGCTGCTGTTCGAGGATGTCCTTTCCAAAGGTGCTTTGTTTGTTGTCGCCTATCACGTTAGTCTCAATAGGCGGCTCTGGGTAAATAGCCACTACACCGGAAAAAAGTTGATCCCTGATAAGGACATCGTTTCGATTAAACGAGGGAAGAGGCACCAATATTTGCCCGTTCAGGTTACCGTAGTCGGGATAAATACCCAGTACTTTCCATTGAGGCGTCGCTGCAAATACGTTTGAGTTCGACGAACTGCTTTGTGAGCCTTGTGTTGGGTCAGTAGTTTTATCTTGTGGCGAGCTATACGCCTCGTTAGATGTATTAACCGCCGAAGAACTTGAATTCGTAGTTTTACGAAGGCGAATATTTTCTATATCTAGCGTGTGTCCTAACTTTGCGTTAAGGGCAAACGCTAATTGCTGATTGATGAATACCCCTTTCCCTTCTGTAAACTCACGCCACACTGTGTTGAGGTCGTTGTTTATTACATCATCGAGGACAAGCGCCTTTTTACCATTTTGGTGAACGGGGTAGCTACTGATAGAAACGTAAGAGGGCGGGCTGTTACTGACTTCATGTGTTTCTCTATGTATCTCTTTATGTGTCTCTTCTTGAGCATGTGAGCCAATAACAGCTCCCTCTGCTTTAAGTAAAGGAGTTAAAGCAAGCGTTGGTAACGATTTGGTAGATAACGATTCAATACGTCTAAGTGGCGCGTCGGTGTACAGATAGAAAGGCGCGTAAAGCCTTTGCGTTAACCAATGTTTAGTGGCGTCTCTAAAGCTGTCCGTCATGGTATTCATACCAATATTTGCGGTAAGCGCGATAAAGAATGCACAAACGGCAAGACGGGTTTTACTAGACAGTAAATGCATATTAGCAATGACGTAGTGAAACACGGGCCACTGTTTTGGTACAAATCTAGTCAGCAGCTTAGACAAAATGGGTAACCAAAGAAGTACTAGTGCGCAGCTGGTAAGAAGTAACAATGCAACAAAGAAAAGTGCTGAAGCAGTAGAAGATACGAACTTCTCAGCGATAAATAACAGTAGTAGGGCACATGATGAGATAAGACCTACGGCAAACTGGCCTAACGCGTTTTCTTTTTTGGCAGGCGCTACGGTTAGGGCATTTGAAAGCTTAATGATAGAAACTAACGAAAAAACAACCAGCGATATAAAGGTCGTTGTTAAAGCGAAACCGAAGGTAAAAAGCAGATTAACGTCAGGGTTAACAAATACGGCGTTAAACAATGACGTAAATGTACCGTTTATCACAGGTGACAACCATGACGCCGCTTGAAAACCGATGAACATACCAATTGGAATACTTATTACGCAGTAAACAAGCAACTCGGTGAATAAGGCAACGCTTAAAATTCGCTGAGATATGCCCAGCTGCCGTAAACGAATGATATTGGGTAGCCGCGTGCGGTACATCAAGTTTAGCGCGTTAAGTACTATAAAAAGCGCCACAACGCCCATCAGTCCACTCATCGCCCAAAGATTTAGTCTAAAACTATCTGGCAACGAACCGGTGTCATTGTCTGTATTGCTAGTGGTTTGCTTTACAGGTATTCCAAGTAGGACTTCTATTTGGGTTAAATGCTGCTGTGATAGCGGTGAAAGTGCAATAAATCCGGAAAGTGGGACGTAAGCTTTCTGTTGTTTTGCTTGTTTCTCTTGCGCGCGTTTAGCATTGTCAGGAATAACAGGCTTAACAGGTTCATCATTCTCAATCGTTACCCCGCCTCTGTAAAACTCATCGATAGAGATCAAAATTGTATTTTGCGGAGCAAAGCTGCTCACATACGCGCTTACCGTTGCAGGCCAGTAGGGACTTGGCGCGGATTTTCTATCGATTTCATTGAGCGTGTCGTGACAGGCCAGTTTTGCGTTCGTTAAGGGGTGAATAAGCCCATTTACAGCGAAGTCGCCCCCAGAATTTGAGCGCAATTCGCGTCCCGCTGGCGTCTGCTGGTTTTCCATTTCACTAAATTTCTTCGCATTTTGCGATAAATAGGATAGTGAAACAGCGCTATCGTTTAGGGCAGGCGCCTCAAAACCTCTCGTTCTAAATGCACTTCCTAAAATAGGCTGAGTATCAACACCAAGTAATGTGAGAGTTGTTGCTGTGGGCTCGCTGCCATTGCACGATAGGGTAACGTCTCTTTCAGCTATCGCAACAAGCTGGGTAAAACCCTGCTTGCGAAGCGTGGCATAATCGCTTTGTGTAAAGCGAGCTCTACTGTCTGCTGGAGTGATGATACTGCCCAAGGTAAGCCCTTGCTTCGACTGTAATAGTTCACCTTGTGTGGCGCCTTCGTTTATGAGTAAAACGGTAACCAAGCCAGCATTGGCCAGTATAATTGCGGCCATAATGAGCAAAGGCTCCCACGGCCTGTGCCTTGCCATTGCAAGTAAGCTAGAGAGCGCTAACAGTAAAGTGCGTAGCACGTTATCTTCCTATTTGCTGTTTTCGGTGGGTTTTTCACAGGGCGCATATCGCTAACGTTTTTCACCTGTAATTAGCTTGCTGCTACTGGTGAAGATAAGGTTTGTTCTTTAGTTTTATATTTCACACTCTCTAATACCCCTTTATGTAGTCGCAAAGCGGCGTCTGCTTTTACTGCGACGTCTTGGCTATGAGTTACCACAACAAGAGAAGTATTGGCCTCTTTACAAGTTTTAAAGAGTAAGTCAGACACGGTTTCGCTAGTCGTTTCGTCTAAATTGCCGGTGGGTTCGTCGGCCAAGATAAGCGAGGGGCGATGTACAAGTGCTCTAGCAATGGCACAGCGCTGCTGTTCACCGCCAGATAACTGACTTAGCGGCTTTTGCGCTAGGGGTAATATCCCAAGCTGCTCCATCAATGCTAATTGGTAGTCGTTATCTACATTACCTTTTAGCCTTGCAGTAAAGGCAATGTTGTCCCACGCATTAAAGCAGTCGAATAGATTGAAGCTTTGAAACACAATACCTAAATGCTGTTTGCGAAAATTATCAATATCCTTCGCTTTAAATGTATTATCGAGTTTGCTATTGCCAGCAATCGACAATCCATTTACCGAAATATCTCCACCGTCGGGCGTCTCAAACCCAGCAATAAGCGACAGCAAGGTAGATTTACCGCAGCCAGAAGCCCCCTGAATACTCACCGATTCACCTGTCTTTACGGTAAGGTTAAGGTTGTTGATGAGCGGAGCCCCTGTCTTTGAAAAAGATTTCTTTAAGTCTTTTATGGTCAGCATAATTCGCCGTCTTGTATTGAACCGTCTTAGTGTGAACATGAAGGAGCGAGAATGCGCGCAATACGCTATACTTAAAACGCAATTAGCAGCGCTTATGGCGTAATGTTAGAGGTGCAATGCGCGCCTTCAATTAGCGCCTACATGTTCTAATAGAACGGGTTATTTTTATATTTGAGAGTATACGTAATACCCACGCTTTTTGGTTAAAAGCGGTGCGGAAATTTGATGGGCTCATACTCTTATGCGTCTAAGGAATTGCTTTGGTGGCTTAGGATAATAGATATGTAACAGCCTTAATTGTGGGGAAGGGCATGTTAAATAAAAAAGGGGCGTTACGCCCCTTATCGATTGTCTTTTTACTGATTAATAAAGTTATCGAGTTCTTCGCCAGTAATTTTTTTGATTTGAGCAAACAAATACCAGAGCGCTGCAATAAGCAAAATCATGCTCGGGATCACAATGACTGGATAGCTAAGCGCAGTCATTCGGCCAAGTTCTTCAGTGTAGGCCGTAGTGCCTGGCTCACTGACCAATATCATTTTTGCCAAGATATAATTTAGTGCAGAAGAGAGGAAAAACGAACTCGCTACGATGTAAGAGCTAACCGCGACTTTCTTTTTAAACTCGCTCTGTTTTCCTTTCGCATCAAGAACTTGGTTTAGGTGTGGCCAGTTTATGATTTGGTCGTTCAAAATAAGCATTTTGACCAAGGGTTTATTAGAGTACTGGGTTACCAGTACAGCAATACCGATAATGCCTGGGATAGCGGCTTCTTTTATCGCAATATACTCTGCAGGCAGTTTAAGTAAGCTAAACCCGCCGGTAAGTAGTACGCTGATAATGCCTAAAATGGAAAAGCCGTTGACCTTTCCCGACTCTTTTAAATCCCATAGGCCATAACCAATAGGAAAGCTGAGTGCCGCCACAATGCTCCACGCAGGGCCTAGGTAATCTTCCGAACTTGCATAGCTCATTAGCACCACAGGAATAACAATGTTAAACGCGAGGTTGCCGAAAAAGCCTTGGTTTTTTTGTGTAGGTTCTTGTACTGCTGACATATCTAATTACAACGTCTTATCTTGAGGCTAATTATACGTAAACTAATTAGCGTGCCCAGTGCCATGCGGCAAATAAGCCGCCAATAAAGCCAAACAGATGATATTCAAAGGAAATAAATTTGGATGTGGGAAGCACACCAACCAGCATTCCTCCGTATAGCGCTGCAACTACTAGTGAAATAAGCAAATATCGCACTTTGTTACTTCTAAACCCTGCTAGCACGAGGAAGCCGAAGTAGCCATATACCATGCCGCTCGCGCCAATATGCGTAGCGCTTCTACCGAACAGCCACACGCCCAAACCACCTATAAGCAGTGCGCTTAGCGTAGCGATAAGAAACGTGCGTTTTCCCCACTGCATAGTAAGCCACATGAACAGCAAAAGAGGCACCAAGTTAGCCATCAAATGCGTAGGTGTACCGTGAAGGAAAGGGGCTGTGAATATATATGGCAAGGTTGAAAGTGTACGAGGCACTACACCAAACTGATTAAGTGCATTGCCGGTAAGTAAGTTTGCTACTTCTATTACGATTAACAATGCACCTAGCGTCAGTAGAACGCGAATTTGGAAAGAAAGCGGCTTCATCGAACGCCCCTAAAGTAGATTACAAAATAATATGAGGAAGGTAGCGAGAGAGATCTTGGGTAATAGCAGATGCATCTTCTCTTACTGAAATACCTGCTGGCATGTCATCTACCAACCAACTACCTATGAGTGTATGGTTACCTTCAAAAACGGGTAAAGGTTCAAATGCTTGAACAATATAGCCTTCTTCGCCGTAAGGACCATCGCTAAGCCTATTCTCAATTCCACCTTCAATGATTGAAACATTCGCGCCTTCCCTAGAAAATAGAGGCTTTTTAATCCACTTTCCTGATAGTGTGTTTGTTTTTATTCCATCTGAAAAATAAGCGGGAAGCAGGTTAGGGTGGCCTTCAAACTTCTTCCAAAGCTGAGGAAGCAAGGCTTTATTGGAAATTATCGATTTCCATGGGGGCTCTATCCAATTAACTTGGGCATCTTCTAACACATCGCCAAACTCTTCGCGCAGCATAAACTCCCAAGGATAAAGCTTGAAGCAGTCTGTAATTGGCGCGTCTTGAAGATCGGTAAAAACGCCCGTGTCCGCTAACCCAATGTCTTCAATAAAAACGAAGTCAGCTAAAAGCCCGGCCTCTGTAGCGCAGTCTTGTAGGTACTGCACTGTTCCGCGGTCTTCTACGGTATCTTTACAACACGCCATGTGCAGTTGATTAATGTTGTAATGCAATGCTATTTCGCGAAAGCGATGAACTAGTTTTTCTTGCAAGCTATTGAACTGATCAGCGTGCAGGGCGAGTTTGCCGGCATCCACATTTTGTGAAAGCCACAGCCACTGCCAAAACCCAGATTCATACAAGCTGGTGGGCGTATCTGCATTGTTTTCTAGTAGCTTAGCTGGCCCTTTGCCGTTGTAGACAAGGTCAAGGCGTGAATACAAACTGGGGGCTCTTTCCTGCCAGCTGTTTCTTACTAAGTCCCAATGTTGCTCTGGAATTCGAAAACGAGTAAGTAATTCCTCACTATTAACCACATCCTCGGTCACTGCCAAGCACATTTGATGTAGCTCGGCTGTGGGGTCTTCAATGTCGTTTTCAATTTGCGCTAGCGTGAATTGGTAGTACGCACTTTCATCCCAATACGGCTCGCCATACATGGTGTGGAAATGAAAACCAAACTCGTTAGCCAACTGCTGCCAGCCCTTGCGAGGCTGGCAAGGCATTCTAAACATAGTTATCCGCCCCAGCCGCCTTTACGGCTGCTGCTACCCCAAGACGATTTTGCACGAACGCTGCTACCAAACCCGCCACGTTTCATTGTGCGGTTCACGGTAGGCTTAGGCTTATAAACGTCTTTGTTTACGCGATATTTTCTTTTGCGAATGTCGCCGTCGAACACATAGCCGTCTGCCGTTATCCAGCGTGAGCGAAACGGTGAATTATATGAATAGGAAGTATATAAGGGCTGTGAGTAATAGCGATTTGGCGATAGCAGAGAGCTCACCATGTAGCCTGCCATGAACGGCATGAAAAAGCTGCCGCTACTATTATTCACATATTGGCACTGGTTAGGGCCAAATTCATGTTCGCAGTCGTACTCAGAGCTAAAGCGCGGACTGGTGCGCATGGCCTCGTCGACCGCTGTCTGGTAGGCAGCTTCACAACGCTCTACTGCATCAGGAAAATCCTGTTTACAGTCTTCTAGCGAGGTGTAAATGGTGGCGTCTTCTTTTTCGCCGCCACAACCACTTAAAATAACGCTGGCCACACCCAATGCTAAAGGCTTCACGCTAAAACCTTTGCGCATGCGACCAAGGTCAATATGTTTGGTGCGTTTTAAAGCGGGCTTCTCACCTTGCACGCTATCAACAACATCAAGCTGAGTGTTTCGTTTATCAGTCATCGCTGCCCCCTTAATAGGTCATGCAAGCGGCATTGAGTAAGCCTACGGCAATAGACATGCTGGCAAGCATAACACCCGCAGAAACTTCGTTATTGTTTATGCGCTCAGCGATTTTCGGCATAAAGCTGAAACGCAAAATGGCAAACGCTAGGGATTGTGCAATCACAGCAACAAGCGCCCAAATAGCAAAATCTACTACAGCAACCGAGTTTGAAGCTGCGCTGCCAAGGGCGATAGCAAAACCGATTATAGCACCACCAAAGCCGATGGCAGCGGCAACGTTTTTCTCTTCTTTTACCAGCTTCCATTCATCGTGAGGTGTGACCAAGGCGTACACCAATTTGAAGATAAACAAAAAAACAATCGACAAGCCGAAGTAAAGCGCAAAGTTATCCAGGCCAGCCAAAGATTGCATGATCGTATCCATAGTTATTCCCTTTTTATTAACCGTTTATAGTGATATCTGCAGGTTCAACATCAAACCCCGTTGAAATCACCAAACATCTATCTAAATTATTACCTACTTGCTTTTCTTCACCCACAACAAGCAGGGTTTCAACTCTGTCATTACTGATTGGGCGTTCATACAGCATCATAAACTGATCGGTGGTACTCACATCACCATCTTCTTCATAGGTAGTTTCAGTGACGGCAACAGGCGGTGACTCATCGCCCACTGCCCCCCACACGCGGGTATAGACCTTGCCGTCAAGCTCATAGGTGGGCTGGCTGATAACGTTTTTCAAGCATTCGTTCCACTGAGCAGTATTACCAATGGTTTTCGTTTCATAAAAGTGCCACAGCTTAACATCGGTAATGTGATTCTCAGACAAGCCGCCGTCGGTGACCACCTGTAAAAATCCATCGTCGTCGGTGTAAAAGCGAAGCAGAGTGCCACCTGTATCTAAGGGGGCTTCACCTACCGCTTGAATTAATTGAGAACGGGCTGCGCCTTCAATAGTGAGCTCAGGTTCTAATAGCGAAAGTTTCAAGTTATCTAACTCGAAAGAGCCACCTAAATAAAGCCCCATTATTTCTGGCGACTTAGGTTTTTTAGGTTCTGATTTTTTAAATAGTTTACTAAACATGTTTACGCCTCTTAATCAGCGTCTAGAGAAGACCAGTTAATTGCATTAATGCGGCGCTCAGCAATATAAAACAAGGTGTCTCCCGGGTTTAATGTAACGTCCAACGGTGGGTTTACCACCATTTCTTTCACAAGGCCATTTGGCGCATAACCAATAAAGATGGCATCGTGTTTACGTTTCAAGTTAATAAATAACTTAGCAACAGAAATGGCGTGGCTACTTTCTGGGATTTTTACTGAAAATTGCGCTTGGCCCTCTTCAATACTCAGCAAGTCGTGATGAAGCATACTAGAACCAGGATCAAAAGCGGCTTTAACTAACATTTCTATTGCCACGCTGGGTGTACACTCCACTTTAGGGCAGTGATCCTGAAGTAAGCTGACTAGGCTATCATCATCAAAATAAGCCACCTGATGTGCATCAGGATTACGCTTAGTACAATACAGCGCGGTAGTCATGGTGACATCGTCTTGTGGGTTATCGATAAGAATAGTTCGGGCGGTGGACACGCAAGCGCGATCCATATCTTCGTCTTTGTTAAACGAATCTACCTTCACGAACTCAATCACGCCAGGCATGGGATTAGTGATATCGGCCTTCACGCACAGCACAATATCGGGGCGCTCTGGCATGGCATCGCGTTCTTGAAGTATTAAATCAAGCAGCAGCATAGTACGCTGCTCATTCCACCCAATTACTAAGATATGTTCATCTAGCATCAAGCTATTCATACCCAACAATCCTTTCTTCCACGTTAATGAAACCCAAGCTGCAATCCGGCCAATTACCATGGCGAAGATACTCAAACCAAGCGGTATGACGTAAAGCGCTACAACCAGTTTTCCCGCTGGCGTGCCGGGAGATAAATCACCATAGCCCACTGTAGAGGCGGTGACCGCCAGCCAGTAAATAAAGTCGGCGTTGGTAATTAAATCGTGCTCGTCTGCAGCGTAAAGTAGCCAATAGCTTGTTACTGCGTAAAAGGCGGTGGCACCGACAATAGTGTACCAGCGTGATTCTGCAAAATATTGCAGCATGATTTTTCGCAGTTTTATCCATGGAGACATAAAAGAAACAGCCCTTGTTATGCGTGCCCTTACTCTGCCTTGAAGTACTTGATTTGTCTAGGTTAGCGCTTTACTTAACGGTAATTTACGCAGGAAATTATTGTAACAAGAATTAAAAATGGGAGCGCGTAGCTCCCATTTTTCTCACTTACTTGCCTAGAATTCGCGCTAGCTCGTCATCGGCCGAGGTTTTACCCCCTTTAATGCCCGCTTCGGCTAGACGTTTTTCTAGATCGCTGCTCGATTCATTATTTGCTAACTCTTCTGCAGCTTGTAGCTCAGCATTGCGCATCTTTTGCTTATCTTGAATACGTGACAGTGACTCTGTCGCCGTTTTCATTTTGCTATTCGCACCCATGTGGCGTGAAGAAACCGCCACTTGCGCCTTCTGAACGCTTTCAGTGGCTTTTACCATATCCACTTGCTGCTCTAAGCGACGTAAATTCGCTTTCGCCTGTTGGATATTTTGTGCCAGCTGCTTTTCTGACTGCTGGAACTGATCAAGATATGTTTGTTCTTGGTCTCGTTCTTCTTTAAGTTCAGACACCTTTTGCGCACAGTCTAGCGCGAGTTGGCGGTCGCTATCGATGGCCTTGCGCGCGTGAGCTTCGTATTCCGCAATTGACGAATTGAAGCTATCCACTTTTTGCTGAGAAAGTTTACACTTTGCCAAGATTTGGGTACGTGCATGGTCTGACTTACGCAATTCTTCTTTGGCTTCTCTAATTTCTTGTTCCAGAATTCGAATAGCCTGACTGTCTACGACAGATTGAGCAGCTTCGGTTGCACCACCTTTTACTGCAGTTACTAATTTTTTCCACACTGACATTCGCTTCTCCTTAGAAGTAAATTTTAGTTAAGGTGTGTTTCGTAGGCATCTAAGAAAGATGCAACATTCTGAAACAGGGTTTCCACTTCAATAACGATACTTTCGGCTTTTGACTGGGCACTTAGCGCACCAAAGGCAGTGTAGTACTCTTCACCACCAATGTTTGAAATGCCTACCGTGGTCAAAGGGAACACCATATGAGTAGACAATATTTCATGATCTAGCGCTGGCTTATCTTTTACTTCCGACGCTGCAAACAAAAGACTCTCTACTAAGATCTGCTCTCCGCTGATAGCAAGCCAGGCATCTATGCCGTCTTGATTAGCAATAAGTAAGCAGTTTTCCTCACGTGTTACCACAAAGTCATCATGCTCTTTAAATAAGGCTTCGATGCTTTCCAGTTCCCAGCTCATACCTTTCTCCTTTAATTATTGAAGCGATAGTTGTGAAAATGAATGTCGTGTAAGTGGTGTGTTATACAACTGCACTTTATTGAAAACAGATACTTTGCTGTATTAACCACCGAAGTTACTGTAACGACTATTTTCATCTTCGCCAATATCTAGACTTGCAGTGTAGACCTGTTGTGCCATAATCGTCAACATTAAATACATGCTATAAGTGTAAAAAAGTGTGTTTTTGTAAAATATATATCACATTTGTGTGGTTTTTGGAGGCTGTGTGAACACTGGAAATACGCAAGGTGCTAAAAATGCGTGGCGGCAAACGGTAGCAAGAGTCGTGAAATCTGAGATGTCTGTGCGCGGCGTAAAATATCAAGCGTTAAGTCAAAGGCTGGAAGAGATTGGCGTGGAGCAAAGCGCAGATAACCTTAGAAATAAGGTAAATAAAGGTATTATGGGCGCCGATTTACTTCTGCAGATTTTGTACGTGTTGAAGGCGCGTCCATTAGATGCGGCGCTTTTAGAGGAAATCTTAACTGATCTTCAGCAATAAACAGCGTAAAATACCGCCGTTTATAAGATATCGATATTCAACTAACCTGTCGCGCAGAGGAATCGAAGCTTCGCAATAACGTTGCGATGAGTGAAGGTAGGCAGGGAAAATAAGCAGATAAAAAAATACCCAGCAAGTGCTGGGTACGAATGATAAGGAATGTTTATGGGAGAACATCATCACTATCTGCAGGTATCTTAACCGTTTAAGGAGTTAAGTGCTATTTAATAAATTGAATTGTACGTATGTTGTTCAATATAAAGTTATTTTATAATATACGTTATTTTTTAAATTTTTGATAAGTAAGGATTTTTGTTTTTGTTTTGACTTTGGTTTAATCTATAAATCTATTTTTATTAGCCTTTAGTTTCAACTTAAATAGCACTTAATATTCTACTTTTGTCTAACTTTTATGCCGTAATTTAGTCGTATTTATGAAACTATCAGATTTTAGCTTCGAGCTACCCGAAAAACTTATCGCCAAATACCCAACTCAGGAACGTACAGCGAGCCGCTTGTTACATTTAGACGGGAAGACAGGCATTGTGGCGCATACAATGTTCGCTGACATGCTGAAATTCGTAGAGCCAGGCGACCTCTTGGTGTTCAACAATACGCGGGTTATTCCTGCACGCTTACTGGGCAAAAAGGAAACGGGCGGACAGGTTGAAGTGCTGATCGAACGTATAACATCAGACAATACAGCGTTAGCGCATGTTCGCGCGAGCAAGGCGCCTAAGCCTGGATCTAAGCTGATTCTTGAAGAAAAAGTGAATGTTACGGTGACAGGGCGAGACGATGCGCTATTTATTTTACAGTTTGACCACGATGAGACCGTATTAACGCTGCTAGAAGCCCATGGCCACATGCCGCTACCTCCTTACATCGACCGTCCCGATGAAAGTTCAGACAAAGAGCGCTATCAAACCGTTTACAATCAAAAGCCGGGCGCGGTTGCGGCGCCTACTGCAGGGCTACACTTTGACGATGCAATACTGGCTGCGTTAAAAGAAAAAGGCGTGAATTTGGCCTTTGTAACTTTACACGTTGGCGCGGGTACGTTTCAGCCTGTGCGCGTTGACAATATTCAAGAGCACAAAATGCACGCAGAGTTCGCCGAAGTACCGCAAGACGTTGTTGACGCTGTTCTAACCACAAAGGCCAACGGTAAACGTGTTATTGCAGTGGGTACCACGTCAGTACGCTCCTTGGAGTCAGCGGCAAAGGCAAGTGCAGAGCGCGGTGACGAGGAAGTTATTGCGCCATTTAACGAAGATACTGAGATTTTTATCTACCCTGGTTTTGAGTTTAAAGTGGTAGACGCAATGTTCACCAATTTTCACCTTCCAGAGTCCACGCTAATGATGTTAATTAGCGCGTTTGCTGGCAAAGAGAATGTCATGAAGGCGTATCAAGAAGCGATAGAGAAAGAATATCGATTCTTTAGCTACGGTGATTCTATGTTTATTGAACGCGCCTAAGCACAATTGCTCAAGGACATTAGGCGTTTAAATCGGTGTTTTGCAGGCCTTTCTAGCTTAGTTACAGATAAACATAGATACGGGGCATGATCTCAGCCGAATTACTGGTATAATCGCCGCCAATTTATTTTTATACCCAGCGCAAAAGCGCACCAAAGTGGGAATGCTTTCACATGCAATTTGAGTTGTTAAAAACCGAAGGCCGAGCACGACGCGGTCGTTTGGTGTTTGAACGCGGTGTTGTTGAAACCCCAGCGTTCATGCCCGTAGGTACATACGGTACTGTTAAGGGAATGACCCCTGAAGAATTAAAAGACAGCGGTGCACACATCTGTCTTGGAAACACGTTTCACCTGATGCTTCGTCCTGGTACAGGCATTATTCGCCAGCATGGCGACCTACATGACTTCATGAATTGGGACAAGCCAATCCTTACGGATTCGGGTGGCTTCCAAGTGTTTAGCTTGGGTGATTTGCGTAAAATTACCGAAGAAGGTGTAACATTCCGCTCTCCGATAAACGGCGAAAAGATCTTACTTACGCCTGAAAAATCGATGGAAGTTCAGCGCGATTTGGGCTCTGACATCGTGATGATTTTTGATGAGTGCACGCCGTACCCCGCTACTGAACAAGAAGCGCGCGTTTCAATGGAAATGTCGCTACGTTGGGCCAAACGTAGTAAAGAAGCCCATGGCGATAACCCAGCAGCACTGTTTGGTATCATTCAAGGCGGTATGTACGAAGGTCTGCGCGACGTTTCACTTGCTGGCCTTGAAGCTATTGGCTTCGACGGTTACGCCATTGGTGGTCTTTCAGTAGGTGAGCCGAAAGAAGATATGATCCGCATTATCGATCATACCGCGCCTAAAATTCCGGAAGATAAACCTCGCTATTTAATGGGCGTGGGTAAACCTGAAGATTTGGTAGAGTCTGTGCGTCGCGGCATCGATATGTTTGACTGTGTAATGCCAACGCGTAACGCCCGAAACGGTCACCTGTTTGTGACTGAAGGCGTAGTGAAGATTCGCAATGCGAAACACAGAAACGACACCTCGCCATTAGATGAGAATTGTGATTGCTACACTTGTAAAAACTATTCTCGCTCTTATCTACATCATTTGGACAAGTGTAACGAAATCCTGGGTGCGCGCTTAAACACCATCCATAACCTTCGCTACTATCAGCGTGTGATGCAGGGTCTTCGCGATGCGATTGACGCAGGTACGCTTGATGAGTTTGTACAAGAATTTTATGAACAAAAAGGGTTGCCGGTTCCGGCACTATAACAACGATAATATTTGGGGAATTTTATGAGCCTATTTATCTCTAACGCTTACGCACAGTCTGCTGGTGCGCCGCAAGGTGGCGGCATGGAAATGATCATCATGCTAGCTGTATTTGGTTTAATCTTTTACTTCTTGCTTTACCGTCCACAGGCTAAGCGTGTAAAAGAGCATAAAAACCTAGTATCGTCACTTAGCAAAGGCGATGAAGTGTTAACACAAGGTGGTTTGGTAGGAAAAATCACTAAAGTGTCAGAAGAAAAAGACTTCATTGAAGTTGCACTTAACGATTCAAACAACATCGTTGTTCAGAAGTCTTCAGTAACTGCTGTGCTGCCTAAAGGCACGATGAAGTCACTGTAAGTAACAAAAGCCGGGGCCGGGACGCTTCCCGGTACTGGCACGAAAGGATTATCCAGTGCTAAACAAAAACTCTATTTGGAAAGTACTGAGTGCACTCATTGTGGTTGCAATGTGTGCACTTTATGCGCTTCCTAACATTTACGGTGAAGATCACGCCGTACAAATCTCAGCAGGCCGTGACGCTGTGGTAACTGACGCCACTGTGGAACAAGTAAAAGCCGCGCTAAGTGAAAAGAATATCTCTCCAAAACGTGTTGAGTTTGAGAACGAACAAATATTAGTTCGCGTTTCGGATTCTGACACCCAGCTTGTAACGCGCGAAACGCTTGAAAAGGCGCTTGGTGATGACTACTACGTGGCTATGAACCTTGCCCCTGACACGCCAGAATGGCTTGAAGGCCTAGGTGGCGCGCCAATGAAGCTAGGTCTTGACCTTCGCGGTGGTGTTCACTTCTTGATGGAAGTGGATATGACCGAAGTGATTGCTAAGTCGCTAGAAGACGCAGAGGGTGGTTTCCGTACTTCACTGCGTGAAGAAGGCATTCGTTATCGCGGTGTAAAACAGGTTGACGATCATATCGACATTACGTTCCGTGATGAAGATGCGCTAGACAAGGCAGAGTTCTTTTTGCGCAACCAAAGTCGCGACCTAACCTTTAACCAGGTGGACGACTTAACGCTTCGCGCTATTTTTGCTGAAAGCAAGCTTCAGGAAATTCGCGACAACGCGGTTAAGCAAAACATTACCATTATTCGCAACCGTGTAAACCAACTTGGTGTGGCTGAGCCGCTTGTACAAAAGCAAGGTGCTGATCGCATTGTTGTGCAGCTTCCAGGTATTCAAGACACCGCCCGTGCGAAAGAGATTCTTAATGCCACAGCAACACTAGAATTTCGCATGGTAGATCAGAAGAACGATATCCGTGATGCATTGAACGGCCGCGTTCCTCCTGGCTCTCAAGTGATTGAAGATCAGCAAGGCATTCCTCAGCTTCTTGAAAAGCGTATTATGCTTACCGGTAGCCATATTATTGATGCGAATAGCGGTGTTGATGAATATGGACTTCCGAACGTAAACATCTCGCTGGATTCTGAAGGCGGTAATAAGATGTCTCGCTCAACCCGTGGCAATATTGGTAAACCAATGGCTACGGTGTTTATCGAATACAAGTCGACTGGCGAACGTAACAAAGACGGCAAGCTAGTGTTTGAAAAACACGAGCAAGTTATCTCGGTTGCGACTATTCGTGCGCAGCTGGGTAGCAAGTTCCAAATCACAGGTCTTGATTCACCGAAAGAAGCCCGTGACTTAGCGTTGCTACTTCGTGCAGGTGCACTGATTGCGCCAATTCAAATTGTTGAAGAGCGTACGGTTGGACCAAGCTTGGGTAAAGAGAACATCGAGCTGGGGATGCAAGCTATTATGTATGGTCTGGCAGCGGTACTTGTTTTCATGTTGATTTACTACAAAGCGTTTGGTGTGGTAGCGAACATCGCTCTGATTACAAACCTAGTTATGATTGTGGGCATTATGTCGATGATCCCTGGTGCAACGCTTACGCTACCGGGTATGGCAGGTATTGTACTGACCGTTGGTATGGCGGTAGATGCAAACGTGCTTATCTTTGAGCGTATACGAGAAGAGATACGTGATGGCCGCAGCCCACAGCATGCCATTCATCAGGGTTACGACAGTGCTTTTTCTACCATTCTAGATGCTAACATTACCACCTTCATTGCAGGCTTAATCCTGTTTGCCGTGGGCACAGGCCCAATTAAAGGCTTCTCGATTACACTGATGATTGGTATAGCAACCTCGATGTTTACCGCAATCCTAGTTACGCGCGTTATTGTTAACGCAGTATGGGGCGGTCGACGCGTAGAGAAATTGGCGATTTAAGGAAGTAACATGCAATTATTAAAACTATCCGATACCGTCAATTTTATGCGCCTTCGCATTCCTGCGATGGTGTTATCAACGGTACTCATTTTAGGTTCGTTCGTGTCGCTAGGCGTTAATAGCCTTAACTGGGGGCTAGACTTCACTGGCGGTACGCTAATTGAAGTTGGCTATGAGGACGCTGCTAACTTAGAAGGCATTCGCGCCCAGCTAAACGAAGCGAATTTTGAAGATGCCATAGTACAAAACTTTGGCAGCAGCCAAGATGTACTTATCCGCATTGCTCCTCGTGATGGCGTTAAAGCCGTGACTATTGGTGAACAGGTACTAGCTGCCTTGCGTGCTGACGGTACTGAGGTTGATATGCGTCGTATCGAGTTCGTAGGTCCTAACGTAGGTGAAGAGCTTACTGAGCAGGGCGGCCTTGCGATGCTAGTTGCACTCTTGTGTATTCTGGTTTATGTCGCGATGCGATTTGAATGGCGATTCGCTTTAGGGTCAGTGTCGGCACTAGCTCACGACGTTATACTTACGCTGGGTTTGTTTTCAGTACTTCAAATCGAGTTTGACCTTACGGTACTTGCAGCGGTACTAGCGGTAATTGGTTATTCACTTAACGATACCATCGTTGTGTGTGACCGTATTCGTGAGAACTTCCGCAAAATTCGTAAAGGTGAGCCTGTTGAGATTATCAATATCTCGCTAACGCAAACCCTAAACCGTACTATCATCACCTCATTAACCACGGTGTTGGTATTGGTTGCATTATTCTACAAGGGTGGTGCACTTATTCACGGATTTGCAACAGCATTGCTGTTTGGTGTAGTGGTAGGTACTTACTCATCGGTGTATATCGCAAGTTCAGTGGCACTTGCATTGGGTATTAGTAAAGAAGACCTAATGCCACCACAAGTGGAAAAGGAAGGCGCAGATTTAGATCCTATGCCTTAGTTTTACACGCTTGAAACGTACAAAAACCGCATCTACGATGCGGTTTTTTTATGCTTTATCAAAAGTGGAATTTACTATTGATTGGGGGCTAATGCTTGTTTCAGATCATCTTTATATCGCCTGGAAAGCGCTACTGATTGACCGTTATTGAGCATTATTGTTCCATCCCCTGTTTCTTCATAACTTATAGACACAATGGCAGGTATTCGCACTGCGTGCGACCGGTGCACTCGCATAAAGCCTTGATGCGCTCCTTCTTCACAAAACCGGCCAAGGGTATAACGCAAGGGGTAAATGCCCACGTGAGTATGAAGGTTAATGTAATTTCCTGAGGCTTCTACTCGCTGTATGTCAGTGACTTGAACCAAAAACTCCTTATTGAGCTTTTTCACCAATAAATAGTCAGGTAAGGTGCTGGCCACGTTGTCATTCGTTACCTGTGATGTGTCGCGTGTAATAGGTGATGCTTCACCAATTAAGCGTTGATAGCCAAACCGTGCAATATAGTAAAAAGTAATCAGAGTAATATAGCCCCATACATCCTTTCGATATTCGTAGATGAACTCATTGAGCCATATCCCAAAGTCATAATTGCGTTCAGAGAATAAATAGACGAGCTTCCGAAATGCTACCATTAATGATACATGGGCTACCGAAAATAAACTGGCGAAGGCAAAATGCCACCCAAGCCATGTCGCTCCCCCTTTTACTTTCTGATCGAGTGTACGTATAGCGATAATTAATGGGATGACGAGCAAAGCGGTGCTCAAAGCACTCGAGTATTCCCAAACGTACGGCTCCCAAAGTGCTACGCTGTTATTGTCGCTTCGAGAAAATTCAGTCCAACTAGACGCAGCATTGATTGAATTGTTTATAAACAAATAGGCTGTAAGCAAAACAAATGCAGCGTATTTATGTTTTGATTCAGAATCCCTAAGAAACTGACTCCATTTTTCATCCCAGTTATTCACCGCTCAACCCTTTTTCCCTTAATTCTCGTCACTTAGGCGTTTGCTGTCGGACGTCTATCACATTAGATGCAACACGTTAGTTAAACACTATTGAATAGGAGTGAGGACATTGACGCAAGCATATGTTGGTCAGGAAGCAACGTTTGTTAATAGAGCTTCAAAGGGGGAGGCGAGAGAGACGGCCGTGGTCGAGAGTCCTGTCACTCAGCGTTATTTCGAGTTGGATGCGCTGCGTGTCATCGCATTTGGTGTACTCATTTTTTATCACATCGGAATGTATTACGTTTTAGAGTGGGGCTGGCATATAAAAAGCGACGTGCAATTTCCACTACTACAAGACGTGATGATATTGACCAACCAATGGCGTATGTCTTTATTATTTTTGATTTCTGCCATGGTATTTACCGTCGTGCTGCGCCGCGCTTATGGCCAAACGACCTCTCGCTGGCGTGTATCTCTTTCACTACTGGGGAAGAGGGCGTTGCGGATATTAATTCCTCTTGTTTTCGGTATGTTTGTTATCGTCGCGCCACAAGTTTATGTAGAGTGGACAGTAAGCGAAACACTAGCCATACCGTTTAGCGAGTTCTACGTTGTTTACATTAATCCAAATACTGACTTGTTTATCGACAAACAATCGGTAATTGGCTTACTGACGTGGAATCACCTTTGGTTTCTACCTTACCTTTTTGTGTATAGCGCATTCATATTGCTGTTTTTCCCGCTTATCAGATTTGTGGAAGTAAGGGCGTTGAGAGTACTCGATAGTTTGGCGCTGTTTAGCGTGTTAGTGGTTACGATCATGACTGCCATATGGCTGGAACTACGAGTAGCATATCCCACGTCGCACGACTTGCTTAATGATTGGTATAGTCATGCAAAGTACTTTTTTGTGATGCTGGTAGGTATTGTGGTCGCGCTTAGACCCGCATTGTATGCTGCAATTATGAGGTCCCGTTACGTAAGCTTAACCATTGCGATAGTACTTTACAGCGTCATAATTTTAGACCGTCACGACTTGCTAGGCCCTACAGGGCAGTTAATAGAGTCGTCGCCTGGGTTTCGTGTTTTGGTTGGTGTAATCGTTGTACTTAATCACTGGGCATGGTTGGCAGCAATATTGGGGTTCGGTCGAAAATATTTGTCTAACCCGAGTAAGGTGGTGAGCTATTTGAACAAAGGCGTGTTGCCATACTATATGGTGCATCAAACGATAATTGTGGTGGCGGCGTTCTTTTTGAGCTCCCGTGTATCGTCGACACTCGGAGAATTTATTTTAATAACGCTAATAACCGTTGTGGGGTGCGCACTGACATACGAAGTCGCCAAGCGCTTTTTAATACTTAGATTTTTATTTGGCCTAAAGTTAAACACCAGTCCGCATAGCTCATTAGCCACTTAGCGAGAGGTAAAGTGTTCGTAATCGCGGTGTGTTACCGCAGGTATAACGAAACCAATAAGTGAGAAAAAGAAAAAGGCGCTATGTCACGTCATTCGTGTCATAGCGCCTTTACTGTTTAACTGTGCTTGGTTTATCGGCTCAGTTTATGTGCTTACGAGCGATTTATTTAAGATGCTTCTTATTTAAGGTGCTTCTTACTTAAGATGCTTCACTAAGCCTTGAACAACCTTCACGCTACCAGCAACAATTTCGCCTTTGTGAAGTGGATCGTTACCGCCTTTAAAGTCAGTTACCAAGCCGCCAGCTTCACGAACAATAAGCTCACCTGCTGCGATATCCCAAGATTTAATGCCTCGCTCCCAGTAACCGTCGTGGCGGCCGGCTGCAACGTAAGCAAGGTCTAGCGCAGCACTACCTGCGCGGCGAATGTCACCCACTTCGTGGAAAATCTTGTTTAAGCTTAGTGCATACTCGCCAAACTGAGATTTGTTCTTAAACGGTAAGCCAGTAGCAATAATGGTTTCAGAAAGGTCACGAGGCTTAGAAGCACGAATACGATAACCGTTAAGCTGCGCGCCTTGACCACGGCTCGCGGTGAATAGTTCGCTGCGAATTGGGTCGAAAACAACCGCTTGATCTAAGCGACCTTTGTGAAGAAGTGCAATTGAAACGGCAAAGTGAGGAATGCCTTTTACAAAGTTAGTGGTGCCATCTAGTGGATCGATGATCCACTGATAATCAGTTTCTGTGCCCAAAACTTCACCCGATTCTTCACCTAGGAAGCAATGGTTCGGGTAAGACTGCTGAATTTTGGCAATAATTGCTTGTTCTGCTTCTTTATCAACTTGAGTAACGAAGTCGTTTAAGCCTTTTGACTCTGTTGCTACTTCATTATGTTTTTCAAAACCACGAACAATAACTGTTCCAGCCGCACGCGCAGCGCGCACCGCAATATTCAGCATAGGATGCATAGATAAACCACCAATTGTAAAAGACCAATGAAACAAACTAACTGTACAAAAAATAGCTAGTTGTTTTCGAAAACGGGCGGAGTCTACCAGAATCTATGCGCGATGCAAATGAAATCCCAGCACAATAGCGTGAATAGCCATCTATACTGCCGCTGTGTTAAACTTCACGCTATTAAGGTCTGTAAGATAGCACGCCGAAAGCGCGTATTATCGAATTAAAGACGCTATCCAAATAAGTACGTAGGTATTACACGCATGCTCGAGAATATTCGCATTATTTTAGTTAACACGTCTCACACGGGAAACATCGGCTCGACAGCAAGAGCTATGAAAACCATGGGGCTGAGCAGCTTATATCTTGTCGACCCAGTAAATGAGCCAGACGGCCAAGCCAGTGCATTGGCGGCAGGGGCTGGTGATGTGCTTGCTAATGCGAAAATTGTAAGCACGCTGGAAGAGGCAGTTAAAGACTGTGGCTTGGTAGTAGGCACGTCAGCACGCTCTCGCACTCATTCATGGCCTATGTTAGGCCCGCGCGACTGTGGCGAAAAACTGGTCCAAGAAGTAGAAAAGTACCCGGTAGCCTTGGTGTTTGGGCGTGAGAACAGTGGTTTAACTAATGAAGAGCTGCAGCAGTGTCACTTCCATATGTGTATTCCAGCCAACCCTGAATACAGCTCACTTAATTTAGCAGCAGCAGTGCAAACCCTTTGTTATGAAATTCGCATGGCCTATCTAAATCGCGAAACATATCCAAGTGTTGAGGAAGAATATCCACTGAATGACGATTTAGAGCGTTTTTATACGCATTTGGAAACCACGCTAGAAGGCACGTCATTCATTCGCAAAAGTCACCCGGGTGTGGTTATGACTAAGCTGCGCCGCTTGTTTAACCGAGCACGCCCTGAGTCTCAAGAGCTTAATATATTGCGCGGTATATTGGCGTCTATCGATAAATCGGTGAAGAATGCTAACTCAGGCGATGCAGACCCTGCACCAGCGATAGAAGAAAAAGAGTAAACACTATGTTCGCCCGTATAAAAGATGATATTCAAGGTGTTTTTCATCGCGACCCAGCGGCCAGAAACACCTTTGAAGTGCTAACCAACTATCCTGGCCTCCATGCAGTCTGGCTGCATCGCATTAGTCACAAACTATGGAAGGCTGAATGGAAATGGTTGGCACGCAGTTTATCAACCTTTAGCCGTTGGCTTACGGGGATTGAAATTCATCCTGGTGCCACGTTAGGACGACGGGTATTTATCGATCACGGTATGGGTGTGGTCATTGGTGAAACTGCAGAAATTGGCGACGATGTCACCCTTTACCACGGCGTTACTCTTGGAGGCACTAGCTGGAGAGCAGGTAAGCGCCACCCAACCCTTAAAAAAGGCGCGGTAGTTGGGGCTGGTGCCAAAGTGTTAGGGCCTATTATTATAGGTGAAAACGCTAAAGTAGGGTCTAACTCTGTGGTCGTAAAAGATATTCCTGATGGCGCTACGGCAGTGGGAATCCCGGGTCGTATCATTATTTCGAAGCAAAAAGAGATGAATGCGTCGGTAAACCCCGAGCGAGATAAAATTGCCCAGAAATATGGTTTTGATGCCTATGCTGTCGCGCCAGATAACCCTGATCCTGTGGCCAATGCGATGGGCATAATGCTAGAGCATATGCACCAAATGGACACCAAAGTGGAAGAGATGTGCAAGGTCATTCAGTCACTAGGTGGCGATGTGTGTACCGATAATTTACACAATATTAGCGCTGAAGATTTCGCAGAAACGGGTTTCGACCTAAAGGAAACCCAAGAGCGAGAGAAGGCTCATTCTTCTTTCGACCCCGCTATTTAACTCTAATTTTGCATACTATTTTCGGGTGCTAAGGCCGAGAACCTTCACCCTTATATAGTAAAAATTCACAAAAGCTTGTTTTTACAAAACATTAACAAGCACATTGACTCATGCATAACTCCAACATACATTGAGATGAAAGGTTGATCATCACTTTTCAGGGACGTTATGCAAGAAACAGCGCAATTACTCGACGTACTAATTGTTGGAGCCGGAATTTCGGGTATCGGCTGCGCCTACCACATTCAAAAAAAATGTCCTGACCTTTCATATTCTATTATAGAAGCCCGCGGTGATTTGGGCGGCACATGGGATTTATTCAAATACCCGGGAATACGCTCAGATTCTGATTTATTCACCTTTGGCTACGAATTCAAACCTTGGAAAGAGAAAAAGGCCATTGCTGATGGTCGTTCAATAAAGGCTTACGTTGAAGAAACTGCGGCTGAAAACGGTATTAAAGAGCGCATACGTTTTTTAACTCGAGTGATAGACATAGATTGGCAAAGCGATAAACATTATTGGCGGGTTACGTTAAAGTCAGAAGAAAGTGGGCAGCATGAGCACATTGCCGCCAGATGGATATTTAACGCTTCGGGTTATTATCGATACGATAAAGGTTATGCACCACATTTCAAAGGGCAATCACAATTTAACGGCCAGATTGTACATCCACAGCATTGGCCTGAAGATCTGGAATACGAAAACAAACGCGTAGTGGTAATCGGAAGCGGTGCAACGGCGGTAACGCTGGTTCCCGCACTAGCGAAAAGCGCATCGCACGTGACTATGCTGCAAAGAACGCCATCCTACGTATTGCCTGTGCCCGTAGATGATCCAATCGCAAAACATTTACGCGCGTGGTTTAGCGAGGATACAGCGTTTAAAGCTGCGCGTTGGTTTAACATAGCGAAACAGCGTTGGGTGTACGCATTTTGTCAGCGCTTTCCGCATCGTGCGCGCAAAATAATACGCAGTCTTAATGCAAAAATGTTACCCGAAGGATATCCAGTAGATATACACTTTAACCCACCTTACAATCCTTGGGAGCAACGACTGTGTGCAGTTCCGGGTGGAGATTTATTCGAGTCAATTTCGAAAGGTAAGGCGTCGGTTGCAACAGATACTATAGATACGTTTACTGAAACGGGCATTAAACTTGATTCGGGCCAGCATATTGAAGCAGATATTATAGTAACAGCCACCGGATTAAACCTTCTGCCTTTAGGAGGGATAGTGCCAAAAATTGATGGTGAAGCTGTTTCGCTTCCAGAATGTGTTACGTATAAAGGTATGTTACTCAGTGGCGTGCCTAATTTTGCTATTGCGGTGGGCTATACAGCTTCATCGTGGACACTAAAAATTGGCCTTCTATGTGAACATTTCACGCGATTGCTCAATCATATGGAAGAGCACGGCTTTACACAGTGTACACCTATAGCAGACCCAAATATGGAAACACAACCGTTGCTAAACTTTGGCGCTGGCTACATCCAACGCTCTTTAGAACAATTGCCACGTCAAGGAATGCAGTTTCCTTGGTCTATGTCGTTCAATTATGCACAAGACGTGAAAATTTTTCGGAAAGGCCGTGTAGACGACCCAGCGCTTAAGTTTGAATAGAAATTTTAATAGACGCACACTTACTTTTATTAAATCACGAGAGCTTTAAATGAGTTTAGCCCAGCATCATGAGCAATACGTAACGCTTAAAAGCGGTGATAGGTTTTGCTATGCCGAGCATGGTGTCGGAAATACCGATACCATTGTACTTATTGTGGGTTTAGGTCTTCAGTTGGTTTATTGGCCAAACGCGCTTATTGAGCGTTTAGTTGCCAGTGGATTTCGCGTTATTTGCTTTGACAATCGTGATGCAGGAAGGTCAGTACGCAGCGACACACCGCATCCCAGCCTGTTACAGCAGTTAAGAGGAAGGTCGCCGAAAGGTGCATATGGACTTGAGCGGATGGCTGAAGATACTGCACAGTTGTTAGAGGCGCTAAATATAACAAGCGCACATATCGCAGGAATGTCTATGGGAGGGATGATTGCACAGACCTTTGCAAGTATGCATCCTGAAAAAGTGATATCTATGACGTCTATTTTTTCGACGACAGGAAATCGCCGCGTAGGGCAACCCTCTTATTCAACGCTATGGCGAATGGCAAGAGCTAAAGCGCCAATGAACGAAAATGACGCAGTAAAAAACTATCAGGCAATGATGACGCATATTGGCGATGTAGCTGCAAACGGAGCCGTAAACCAATGGCATCAGTATGCGCGTTTGGCATGGCAGCGCAATGGTGGTAAAAGTGATGCAAAAGCGATGTTCCGGCAAATCGGTGCTATTATGAAATCCGGGGACCGAACGCCAATGCTTCAAAATGTCAAAGCCCCAACATTAGTGATACACGGAGATGTTGATCACATGGTGCATCCCAGTGGCGGTGTTGCAACAGCCAGAGCTATATCAGGTGCTAAACATCAAGTATTGCGTGGGTTGCGCCATCAAATAGATACCGTTCAATCACATCGGATAGCAGACAGTATTCTTGCTCATATTCACTTAAATGCAAACAAATAGCGCTTATGGTCGCCAATATTATTTACCCTTCAAATAAGCCATTCATCGCCTTTTATTAGCAGACCTTTCCGCGCAAATTTTGCGCCTAATAGTGCTTAATAGGATGGTGCTTAAACGAAACGAAAGTCCTGATACAAAAAAGCGATGAATCGAATCAATAATACCTGACTAATTTACTGGGTCTTATACTTGACCATTTTAGTCGGGTATGTGAAAATTCCCGCACTATAAAACGGCGGGAGAATCCAATGAAACTCACTTCGAAAGGGCGCTATGCGGTTACCGCAATGCTTGATGTCGCTTTGCATTCAAAGCGTGGTCCAGTGCCTCTTGCCGACATTTCAGAACGACAAGAAATTTCTTTATCTTACCTTGAACAGCTTTTTTCTCGATTGCGTAAAGAGCAATTAGTAGACAGTGTTCGCGGGCCTGGCGGCGGCTATTTGTTAGGCCGTGAAGCAAGCAAAATTGCGATAGGCGAAGTCATTCGCGCCGTCGACGAGTCCATTGATGCGACACGTTGCCAAGGACAAGCAGACTGTCAAGGCGGCGATCGCTGCCTAACGCACAGCTTGTGGCAAGACCTAAGTGATCGCATTGCGGCGTTTTTGAATTCAATTACGTTGGGCGAGTTAATGGCAAAGCGTGATGTGCAAGAGGTAGCCGACCGTCAAGACGGTAATGCCTCACTTCGTCATATCACCAAAGATATTGAAGTTAGTATCCAACTTTAAATTGGTATTGAGTAACGCATGGCTTTATCAACACCCATTTATTTAGATTACGCAGCAACAACACCGGTAGACCCAAGTGTGGCCGAGGCAATGGCAAAATGCCTAACCTTGGATGGCAACTTTGGTAACCCAGCTTCTCGTAGTTATCGCTTCGGCTGGATGGCAGAAGAAGCGGTTGATGTTGCTAGAAATCAAATCAGCGACGCGCTTAATTGCGACCCTAGAGAAATTGTTTTTACTTCGGGGGCCACTGAATCGAACAATCTTGCTATAAAAGGCGTCGCCCAAGGTTATGCCAATAAAGGCAAACATATCATTACCGTTAACACCGAACATAAAGCGGTGTTGGATACCTGTGAGTTCTTACAAAGCCAAGGCTTTGAGGTTACCTATCTTGAAGTACAGCCGAACGGGTTAATTGATTTAAATGATCTCGAAAACGCGTTGCGCGACGACACTATTCTGGTGTCGGTGATGCATGTGAACAATGAACTTGGCGTTATCCAAGACATTCAAGCTATTGGCCAGCTTTGTCGTGACAAAGGCATTCTTTTTCATGTGGATGGTGCGCAAAGTGTGGGCAAAATTGCCATTGATTTAGCTGAGCTTCCTATAGATTTGCTGTCTATATCGGCGCATAAGCTATACGGCCCGAAAGGTATGGGGGCGCTATATGTGCGTCGCCGTCCTAAAATCAATCTGGTTGCACAAATTCATGGCGGGGGCCACGAGCGCGGCATGCGGTCGGGTACATTAGCCACCCACCAAATTGTTGGAATGGGTGAAGCCATCGCGCTAGCCTCTTCAAAAATGGAAGAGGATAGTGCGCGCATATTAACGCTGCGTGAATCGCTGTGGCAAGGCCTTCAACAGCTCGACGATATCTATTTAAATGGGCACGCAACACAGCGTATCCCGGGTATTTTAAATGTGAGCTTTGCGGGTGTAGACGGTGAAAGCTTGATGATGGGCTTAAATGATATTGCCGTATCTTCAGGGTCGGCATGTACGTCAGCGAGTTTAGAGCCTTCGTATGTGTTAAAAGCGATTGGCCGCAGCAACGAATTGGCGCATGCAGGAATTAGATTTAGCGTAGGGCGTTTTACGACCCAAGAAGACATCGATTACGTAATACAAAAAGTAGTGGATGTAACCACAAGACTACGCCAAGCGGTTTCAGCATAAACGCCTATACCGTCGTTGAGCGCGGGTTTTTGTAGTAGGCAAAGCGTAGTTAGTGTTAGCGCATTCTTTTTTATTTTAGTGAATGTGGAAGAAAATTAATGCGCGTTTGAAGGAAATTGACCTTTAAGCAGCGTGTAAAACGCGTAAGTGGCCATAAATTAATGGCTGAATATTTGAGTGAAATAGTCGGGTATTATATACTACGGCACCAAAATTTTAGGCTGTCCGCAATGTAACTGGCAGTTTTGACAACTCTTTGGGGCGTAAACCCAAATAAATGACGTTGTTGAAGTTGAAAGTCGATATAAATTACCAAGACCGTGGGGTGATTTATTTGCCAGTTAAGTAAAAAGGTTAGTGGCAGCAAATGCAGGCAAACAAGTGAGATCCCAACATGAGTGAACAGATCGAACAGGCGTTAGAAAGAAAGTACGATGCGGGTTTCTATTCAGAAATCGAATCGGAAACGTTTGAAAGCGGCCTGGACGAGTCGGTTATCCGCCGCATATCAGCAATGAAAAACGAGCCTGAATGGATGCTTGAATGGCGTTTGAAGTCTTATCATGCATGGCTAGAAATGGAAGAGCCAGATTGGGCGCATGTCGACTATCCGAAAATCGATTATCAGGCCATTTCTTATTACTCGGCACCAAAGAGTATGAAAGATAAGCCTAAGTCGCTAGATGAAGTTGACCCTGAGCTACTTCGCACCTATGAAAAGCTGGGCATTCCTCTACACGAGCAGGAAATGCTGGCAGGCGTTGCGGTAGATGCGGTATTCGACTCGGTATCGGTTGTTACGACGTTCCGCGATAAGCTTGAAGAAGCGGGCGTGATCTTTTGCCCAATTTCTGAAGCGCTTCAGAAGTATCCAGACCTTGTAAAGAAATACATTGGTTCGGTAGTGCCGCGCACAGATAACTACTTTGCTGCGCTTAACAGCGCTGTATTTACTGACGGTTCATTTGTCTATATTCCAAAAGGCACACGTTGCCCAATGGAGCTTTCTACTTACTTCCGCATTAACGAAATGAACACCGGTCAGTTCGAGCGTACCTTGATTGTTGCTGATGAAGGCAGCTACGTAAGCTACCTTGAAGGTTGTACTGCACCACAGCGCGATGAAAACCAGCTGCATGCGGCAGTGGTTGAGCTAGTGGCAATGGACGACGCGCAAATTAAGTACTCAACGGTACAAAACTGGTACCCAGGTGACGAGAACGGTAAAGGCGGTATCTACAACTTCGTGACAAAACGTGGTGTAGCGCATACCAATGCCAAAATCTCGTGGACGCAGGTTGAAACCGGCTCTGCGGTTACGTGGAAGTACCCAAGCTGTGTACTTAAAGGCGACAACAGTGTAGGTGAATTCTATTCAGTAGCGCTAACGCGCGGTCGCCAGCAGGCTGATACCGGAACTAAGATGATCCACGTGGGTAAAAATACCAAGTCGACCATTATCTCTAAAGGTATCTCAGCGGGTAACAGTAATAACGCCTATCGCGGGCTGGTTCAAATGGGCCCTCGCGCAGACGGAGCACGTAACTTCACCGAGTGTGACTCGCTACTTATCGGTGACAAATGTGGCGCGCACACATTCCCGTATATCGAAAGCCGCAACCCTTCAGCCATTGTTGAGCACGAAGCAACTACATCGAAGGTGAGCGACGAACAATTATTCCTGTGTCAGCAACGTGGCTTAGACACAGAAAAGGCCGTTTCTATGATTGTTAACGGTTTCTGTAAAGAAGTATTCAAAGAGCTGCCAATGGAATTTGCCGTAGAAGCCGGCAAGCTGCTCGAAATTAGTCTTGAAGGTTCAGTGGGGTAATCAATGCTTAGTATCAAGAATTTACATGCCAGCGTGGAAGAGAAAAACATCATTAAAGGTCTTAACCTTGAAGTTAAACCTGGTGAAGTACACGCTATCATGGGCCCCAACGGAGCCGGTAAAAGTACACTAGGCTACGTCCTATCTGGTCGTGATGGTTACGAAGTAAGCGAAGGCGAAGCCACGCTTAACGGTAAAGACCTATTAGAACTTGAAGTAGAAGAACGTGCCCGCGAAGGCCTTTTCCTTGCGTTCCAGTACCCAGTTGAAATTCCTGGCGTAAGCAATATGGAATTCATGAAAGAGTCAGTTAACGCTATGCGCGAACAGCGCGGCGAAGCGCCATTAACAGCTGCTGAGTTTTTAAAGAAAGCAAAAGAAGCGTGCAAGCAGGTACAGCTTCCATTGGATTTCTTGAAGCGCGGTGTGAACGAAGGTTTCTCTGGTGGTGAGAAGAAGCGTAACGAAATCATGCAAATGATTTTGCTAGAGCCAAAGCTTTGTATTCTAGATGAATCAGACTCTGGCCTTGACGTTGATGCACTTCAGGTCGTTGCCGATGGTGTTAATAGCCAGCGCGACGGTGAGCGTAGCTTCATCGTTGTTACCCACTACCAGCGTCTTCTAGATTACATCAAGCCTGACTTTGTTCACATTCTTGCCGACGGCAAAATCGTGAAAAGCGGTGACGCGTCACTAGCGCTAGAAGTTGAGAAGAGCGGATACGCATTCCTAGGTAAAGCGTACGAGGAGGCTGAAGCATGAGTCAATGGCTAGAACAGGTCATTGATGCGGCGCAAATCTCCGATTACTTAGCGCCCGTGCGTCAGCAGGCCTTAGAAAAGTTAAAAGCTGATGGTTGGCCAGCCCGTAGAAACGAAAGCTGGCGATTTACACCGTTAACGCCACTTGAGAAGCGTGAAGCGAAGCAAGCGGTTCAGGCAGATAGTCTACCGGTACCCGCTATCGATAACCTAGATGCTATCGACCTTGTATTTGTAGACGGTGTATTGGTTACGCAGGTTAACACGTTAGATGTGCCAGCGGGCATGAGCATCACGTCGCTTAATAATGATGATACTGCCACGCAGCAAGCGATCAGCAGTGTATACGGTCAGGTTAAACCAACCCGTCATATGTTTGGTCTAGTTAACGATGCGCTGTGCCAACACGGTATATTTATTAATGTTGAAGCAGGCGCGAAAATCGACACGCCAGTGCGCATTGTGAACATGGCGTCGCAAAATGTTGATGCACATACGCGTGTGGTGGTGAAGGTCGCTGAAGGCGCAAGCGCCACTGTTATCGAGCAAGGTTTTGGCGATACTGAAAGCTTAACCACAGCGTTTGCTGAATATGACTTGGCTGATAATGCACATCTAGAACACTATCGTTTTGCCATGTTTACCGGCCAAGCTAAGCAATTAGGTGGTAGCCACTTCAAACTTCATAACCGCACTACGCTTAACAGCACCATGGTGGGCTATGGAAGTGAGCTTTCCCGTTTAGATGTAGATATTCATCACGCCGGCGAATTTGCCGATGCGAAAATGAACGCCATTTATCTTCTGGCGGAAGGCGAGTTATTTGACCTTCACTCTACCATTGAGCACGCCATGCCTAACGGTACAACAGAAGAAAATGCGCGCGGTATAGTTGGTGATAAGGCCCGAGCAGTATTTAACGGGCGTATTCATATTCATCGCGACGCGCAAAAGACATTAGCTGAACTTAATAACCGCAACTTGTTGCTATCTCGCCGCGGCGTTATCAATACCAAGCCTGAGCTTGAAATTTATGCTGATGACGTAAAATGTGCTCACGGTGCAACGGTTGCTGAAATTGAAGAAGAAGCCTTGTATTACATGCTTACCCGCGGCGTTTCTCGCAGTAAAGCACTGGTAATGCTCAACTTTGGCTTCATTCAAGAGCTTATAAATGACGTGCCTAATGCGGCAGTCCGTGAATGGCTAGCACCAATTTTAAGTGAGCGCTTCGCCCAAATGGAGGTGAAATGAGCTTAGACGTTGCAGCACTTCGTGCCCAGTTTCCTATTTTATCTAAAACGGTAGACGGCAAGCCGCTGGTCTACCTAGATAATGCGGCAACAACACAAAAACCTCAGGCCGTTATCGACGCCTTAGTAGATTTTTACACGGGGACGAATGCAAACGTGCACCGCGGTGCGCACCATTTATCGGATGAAGCCACGCGCCGTTACGAGAATGCACGTACCAGCGTTGCAAAGTTCATTAACGCGAAAGCGCGTGAAGAAGTTATTTGGACGTCGGGCACCACAGAAGCCATCAATATAGTCGCCAATGGTCTTGGACAGCTACTAAGCGAAGGTGACGAAGTGATGGTGACTGAGCTTGAGCACCACGCAAACTTGGTTACTTGGCAACAAGCGTGTCGCCGTTCTGGTGCAACGCTAAATGTTGTACCTATTTTCGACAGCGGAGAGTTAGACGTAGACGCTTTCGATAGACTGCTGTCTGAAAACACAAAGCTAGTGGCGTTTCCTCACGTATCGAATGCACTAGGTACGGTGAACCCAATTAAACTGCTTACTGAAAAAGCGAAAGCGGTAGGCGCATGGGTGCTGGTTGATGGCGCACAGGGTATTGCTCATGGCGGTGTTGACGTACAAGACATTGGCTGTGATTTTTACGCGTTTTCAGGCCACAAGCTATTCGGTCCAACAGGCATTGGCTGTCTGTGGGGCAAAAAAGAGGTGCTAGAAACCTGGCCTGTTTGGCAGGTAGGCGGCGAGATGATCAAAGATGTGACCTACCATGAAGCCACATGGGGAGCATTGCCAAATCGATTAGAAGCCGGTACGCCAAACATCGCAGGTGCCATTGGTATGGGCGCTGCAGTAGATTGGTTTAGTGCTCTTGATGTCAATGCTTTGCATGAACATGAACAAAAGCTGCTTGCCTATGCTACAGAGCAGGCCGAAGCGTTTGACGGTATGCGGATAATCGGTACGGCACCTAATAAGGTAGGCGTGCTGAGCTTTCTACTTGAAGGTGCGCACCCGGCGGACGTGGGCTTCATTCTCGATAGACAAGGCGTTGCGATCCGCACCGGTGACAACTGTGCACAGCCGCTAATGAAGCGCTTCGGTATACCGGGTACTGCTCGTGCGTCGTTCTCAATTTACAATACGCTTGAAGAAGTCGACAGCTTATTTGCTGCGCTTAAAAAAGCAAAAATGATGTTGGCCTAAGGAGGCATTATGAGTGTTGAAACTTTCGTACCTAGTACAAAACTCATTTCGCTAACTGACAGTGCCGTTAAGCATTTCGAAAGTAAGCTTAAAGACAAGCCGGGTCAGTTAATTCGTTTATCGACAAAAGTAAGCGGCTGTACAGGTTACGCCTACGTGCTTGATTTCGCAGATAGCGCGCAAGCCGATGACGAAATTGTTGAAATTTCGCCACTACTCAACGTAGCCGTGGCTGCAGATGCCACCGACCTACTGCGTAATACAGAAATTGATTACGTTACAGAAGGTGTGAACGGCGTCATTAAATACAACAACCCCAACGTGGTTGATGAGTGCGGATGCGGTGAAAGCTTTAACGTAGGCTAAGTGCCACGTCAAAGGCCATCAGTGGTAGAACAAAGAGTACTAAGTAGTTTATGAAGCAAAAAATGGTGACCACCGAGCGCGATTGTAAAGCGCGCTTAGTTCCTGCGGGCAATCCTACCGTGATCCCTGAAGGCGAGTTTGTGAATATCACCCAAGAGCTCGGTGGTAACTATACGGTAACGTGGCGTGGCAACATGTACCGCATCGATGGTACTGATGCAGGTGCTATTGGCCGAAAAGCGATGACTCTGAGCTTTGACGCGCCAGAAGACGGAAACATAAGCGAACAGCAAGTGTGGGACGCGTTAGAAACGATCTTTGACCCTGAGATTCCTATCAATCTCGTATCCCTTGGTCTTATCTACAAAGTGGAAATTGATCAAGGTACTAGCAGCGTCAATATTGATATGACTCTGACCGCACCAGGCTGCGGCATGGGCCCAGTATTGGTTGGCGACGTTGAATACCGCGTTGCCATGGTTCCCCATGTTAAAAACGTCAACGTAGAGCTTGTATTCGACCCTGCATGGTCCCGTGATATGATGAGTGAAGAAGCACAGCTTGAAGCAGGTCTGTTCTTCTAATCATCCACGCAGTGAAATTTAATCACACAACTTTTCAAACAAATTAAGCGGAAATAGTAATGCAACTACCTAGCAGTGACGAAATTATTGATGATTTAGCGTTCTTCGACGATTGGGAACAGCGTTATCAGTACATCATTGATTTAGGGAAATCTATTCCGGGCTTGCCTGAAGATGCTAAAACACCCGAGCGTTTGGTCAAAGGGTGTCAGAGCAGCGTTTGGCTGGTGGAGTCTTACGACGGCAATAAAATCAACTTTGACGTAGACAGCGATGCAGTTATCGTTCAAGGACTGCTTGCGTTAGTACTTGCCGCTTATAATGACAAAACGCCAACAGATATTTTAGCGTTTGATATCGACGGCTATTTTGAAGCACTAGACCTAGAGCGTCATATAACGCCAACCCGCGGTAATGGCTTACGCGCCATCGTAGGTAAAATTCAAGAATTAGCAAAAGCCAACGCTTAATTTTTTAAGCGTTGGTTTCTTTAAGCCGTTTTAAGGTTTCATAGTAAAGGCAGTGGGGCAGGTGAGTCCTCGATAATTAGTTCTGTGCAAAATAATCTGTACGCTGTCATCATATTGTCATCGCCAACAGGCTAACCTTTCTCTACATTTGCGCATAAAAACAGTACTTTATATCTGATTTGATAAAGGCTCTGGTCAAGCTGCTATTTATTGCCTATAATTCGCGGCCAAAATTTTAAAGATACACACACTATTTGTTTGGAGAGAGAACATGGCTCTTGAGCGTACTTTTTCGATTATCAAGCCTGATGCGGTAGCTAAAAACGTAATCGGTGCAATTTACAACCGTTTCGAATCTGCAGGTCTTCGCATCGTGGCATCTAAGATGATCCACATGAGCAAAGAGCAAGCAGAAGGCTTCTATGCAGAACACAAAGAGCGTCCTTTCTTCGGCGCACTTGTAGACTTCATGACGTCTGGTCCTGTTATGGTTCAAGTACTAGAAGGCGAAAACGCAGTTCTAGCTAACCGTGAAATCATGGGCGCAACTAACCCAGCTGATGCAGCTGCAGGTACACTTCGTTCAGACTACGCTGCGTCAATCGACGAAAACGCAGTTCACGGTTCTGACGCACCTGAGTCAGCAGCACGTGAAATTGCTTACTTCTTCTCTGAAGAAGAAATCTGCCCACGTACTCGCTAGGATTACGTAGGTAGAATTAACGGGGCCCTAAGGCCCCGTTTTTTGTTTCTAAGCCCTTCTTAGTGTCTGAGCACGCTTTATGCTGCTTTGCTCGGCGCTCATTTAGGCAAGCTAAACCACGCTTCTCGCGCATTGCCTAAAGCGCGCTCAGATACTCAGAAGAAAGATATACGCTTTATGCTGCTTTGCTCGGCGCTCATTTAGGCAAGCTAAACCACGCTTCTCGCGCATTGCCTAAAGCGCGCTCAGTTACTCAGAAGAAAGATACACGCTTTATGCCGCTTTGCTCGGCGCTCATTTAGGCAAGCTAAACCACGCTTCTCGCGCATCGCCAAACTTAACGTTTCTCTGCGTTAAATCGGCTTTTTCTCAAATCTCATCTGTGGTAAAATCCGCGCAAATTTTAATCAGTGCTTTTCTTTTTCTTAAATCTCGTTCAAGACATAGTCGAATCGCTGGTTTTTACACCGTATTCAGTAGTAAGAGGGGCATCCCTCGAAGGTAAAAGGGTCATCTTATTCATGGCAAAAACTAACTTATTAAACTTAAATCGCGAAGGCTTGCGCAATTTCTTCAAAGAAATGGGCGAGAAACCGTTTCGTGCCGATCAGGTGATGAAATGGATTTACCAGCACGGTATCAGCGATTTCGAGGAAATGAGTAACCTCAATAAAAACCTTCGCGCGATGCTCATTGAAAATTGCGAAATTAAAGCGCCTGAAATTGCATACTTTCAAGAAGCGAGCGACGGCACTATTAAGTTTGCACTTACCCTTGAAGGTGGTCAGGAAGTTGAATCTGTTTGGATCCCAGAAACTGACCGTGCAACGCTTTGCGTGTCATCACAGGTAGGTTGCGCGCTAGAGTGTACTTTCTGTTCAACGGCGCAGCAGGGGTTTAACCGTAACCTAAGTGTAAGTGAAATTATTGGTCAGGTATGGCGTGTAGCTACTTTCCTTGGTCTTTCAAAAGACTCGAGCAAACGCCCTATCACTAACGTAGTAATGATGGGTATGGGTGAGCCACTGCTTAACCTTAAAAACGTTGTACCAGCCATGGATATTATGCTGGACGATTTCGGTTTCGGCCTGTCTAAACGCCGCGTTACGCTAAGTACATCTGGTGTAGTACCTGCGCTCGATATGTTGGGTGACCAAATAGACGTAGCGTTAGCTATTTCATTACACGCACCCACCGATGAGTTGCGCAATGAGATCGTGCCTATCAATAAGAAGTACAATATCGAAGCCTTCTTAGCAGGCGTACGTCGTTATCTGGCCAAATCTAAAGCGAACCAAGGCCGTGTGACGGTAGAATACGTTATGCTTTCAAACATCAATGACAGCACTGAACAAGCGCACCAGTTGGCAAAGGTATTGAAAGACACACCTAGTAAAATAAACTTAATACCATTTAACCCTTACCCAGGTTCGCCCTATACATGTTCAAGCAATTCGCGTATTGATAGATTCGCAAAAGTGCTTATGGAATATGGGTTTACAACCGTTGTGCGTAAAACGCGAGGTGATGATATAGACGCAGCATGCGGTCAATTAGTGGGTGATGTGGTAGACAGAACGAAAAGAATGTTAAAAAAACAGGTGAAGGGCGAAGCAATTTCAGTAAAAATGGCCCAATAATCATTAAGATATTAGGGTAAGACTATGGTTGCGGGATTGCGAACGTTACTTAAAATTGGCTTTTTAAGCGCGATTATTTTCACTTCTGGCTGTGTCAGTAATAGCCAGTCAGGGTTGTATGGCGGTAACTTCGATCACGAAGAAGCCGCCAAAACACGCATGTCCCTTGGTCTTACCTACCTTCAAAATAACAACTACACGCAGGCAAAAAAGAACCTCGACAAAGCGCTTGAGTTTAATCCACGCTCTGCAGACGTTCAGTTCGCGATGGCATATTACTATCAACTGGTGGGCGATAACCTTCGAGCGGAAGAGTACTATGAAACTGCTATCGACCTATCGCCTAACAATGGCGATATTGCCAACAGTTATGGCGCGTTTAAATGCCAAAACGGCGAATACGAAAAAGCCAAAGCGTATTTCTTTGATGCGATAAATAACAGGCTTTACGCTAACGCAGCGCAAACCTACGAGAACTTGGCTTTGTGCGCGCAAAGTCAAGGTAAGCTAGATGAAGCGATCGGCTATTTTCAAGACGCATTAAAACATCAGCCTGCTAGGGGCAAAAGCCTGTTCTTGCTCAGCGAATTTTACACGGTTTCAGAACAGTGGGAACTTGCTGAATCTACGTTACGAAAATACGAACGTGTTGCCAAAGTTACGCCTGATTCATTGTGGTTAGCTTATGAAATAGCCAAAGGGAAAGGGGATCTAGAGACTGCAAAGGGGTATGGCGAAATGATGATGTCATTGTTCCCTGAAAGTGAGCTTACTAAACGTTACTTAGTGCAACGTGAAAGTATGCAAAACAAAGTGGTTAAAACCGTCAAATCTACACAGCCAAATGATTCTGAAACACAAATAAGCGAAAACCAAACAAATACCGACGGGCTTACACAAACATCATCAAACGATAAAGAAAATGAAAAGAGCGTCGCCCAAGACAACGACGCTCAGCGTCAATCTCAGAGCAATAACACCGACAACGCTCCTACAGCCACAGCTAACACACCAGAAAAAGCACAAAATACTGAATTATCTGTGCAAAGTGATAAATTCCATGTAGTAAAAGAAGGTGAAAACTTATATCGTATTTCTTTATTGCACAATATCAAAATGGCAACACTGCAAGAGTGGAATAACCTTGAAAATACTGGCGCTATTATTGCTGGTCAGACGCTTTGGTTAGTACCACCGAGTATGCAGGAGGAATAAGGTTTAATGGTGTCGGAAGAAAAAGCGAATCAAGAAGTTACTTCGCAACAACAAGAAAACACGCCAAGTCCAGGGGTAATGCTAAAAGCGCGCCGTGAAACGCTAGGTTTGTCTCAACAAGATATTGCTGATAAATTATTTTTGAAAGCTAAACAAATCAATGATTTAGAAAATGATGTCATTGATGAAAAGTCTTCGGTGACTTTTACAAAAGGGTACGTGAGAAATTATGCCAAGCAATTAGGCATGAATTCTCGAGAAGTTATTGAGGCATTCGAACGCTTTCACAATCAAACATCTGTACCATCTTCCGAGAAATTACAGAGCTTTTCAAAGCGTGTCGCAAAACAGACACACGATGACAGGTGGATGATGGTAACTTATGTTATTTTACTTCTTATCATTGCCGCCGTTGTCGTGTGGTGGTATCAACAGCCTAGTGACGACACGGTAGCTGAACTGCCACTTAGTGAGGCTGTTAAGCGAGAAGCCGCTAATACGCCTGTCCCATCGGCGGGCACAGATACCGACAGTGTAACTACTGACGTCTCGCCGTCGCAGGGTGATACGGCTGGAAACAATCAGCTAGATACGGGCGTGAGCAATAGTACAAGCTCAGAAACCAGCGGTGCGTTCAGCGACCAAGATAGCGGTTTTAACCAAGACGGTAGCTTGAATGATGGTGCAATCTCAGCACCCGATACAGAGGTAAATGATAGCAATAACCTAACCGCTCTGGTTAATTCTGCGAGTAGTAACGAACCCCAACCCAACCTTAATGTGAATAGTCAGTCTGATGCAGCGCCAATTGCTATGGTTTTCACTTTCGACGATGACTGTTGGGTTAATATAAAAGACGCGTCTGGAGAAGCTATTGCCTATGGGGTAAAGCTAAAAGGACGAGTTATGGAAATTCAAGGCGTTCCTCCTGTTGAAGTTACGCTCGGTGCACCGGATAATGTGCGCATATCAGTTAACGGCGAGTCTGTTGATATTTCTTCATACCAAAACGGTAAAACAGCTCGCTTCGCACTTCCTTTATAGGTAATTAGATGTTTGCAGAAAGCCCTATTAAGCGCAGAAAGTCTACGCGTATTAATGTAGGTAACGTCCCCATTGGTGATGGCGCTCCCATTGCTGTTCAATCTATGACGAATACGCGGACCACTGATGTGGCAGCGACCGTCGATCAAATAAACCGTATTGTTGCAGTGGGTGGGGAGATCGTTCGAGTATCTGTGCCCACGATGGAAGCGGCTGAAGCATTTAAAGAAATTAAAAAGCAGGTGAGTGTGCCACTCGTTGCAGACATTCATTTCGACTACCGTATCGCACTTAAGGTTGCTGAATACGGCGTAGATTGTCTGCGTATTAACCCAGGTAACATAGGTAATATGGAGCGTGTGCGGTCTGTGGTCGATTGTGCAAAAGACAAAAATATTCCTATTCGTATTGGTGTGAACGGTGGCTCGTTAGAAAAAGACTTACAAGAAAAGTACGGTGAGCCAACGCCAGAAGCGCTGGTTGAATCCGCAATGCGTCATGTGGATATTCTCGACAAACTTAACTTTGATCAATTCAAAGTCAGCGTTAAAGCGTCAGATGTTTTCTTAGCTGTTGGCGCCTATCGTTTATTGGCACAAAAAATAGACCAGCCGCTTCACTTAGGTATTACTGAAGCCGGTGGTCAGCGCGCCGGCGCCGTGAAGAGTGCAGTTGGCTTAGGTATGCTATTGGCTGAAGGTATTGGTGATACGTTGCGTGTATCGTTAGCCGCTGACCCGGTGGAAGAAATCAAGGTAGGCTTTGATATTCTGAAGTCACTGCGTATTCGCTCGCGTGGTATAAACTTTATTGCTTGCCCGAGTTGTTCACGACAAGAGTTCGATGTAATCGGCACAGTGAATGCTCTTGAGCAGCGATTGGAAGATATTCTTACGCCAATGGATGTCTCTATCATCGGTTGTGTGGTTAACGGCCCAGGCGAAGCAGAAGTGTCTGATTTGGGCCTTACTGGCGCACGTAACATGAGTGGCTTATACGAAGACGGTAAGCGCGTTAAAGAACGTCTTCCTAACGACGATCTTGTGGATAAGCTTGAAGCTAAGATTCGCGCCAAAGCATCGCGTATGAGTGAACAAAATAAAATTCAGGTCTCGGTTAAAGACTGAGACATTTTTTGTTCATTGTTGTTTATTCCCAAAGCCCCTATAATGCGGGGCTTTTCACTATTTAGCAGTATGAGAATTTCACGTGGCTAAGACTATTCAGGCAATTCGAGGCATGAATGACTGCCTACCGGAGATTTCCGGTACATGGCAGAAGGTAGAATCTGTACTTCGTCAGGTTGTGGCGAGTTATGGTTACCAAGAAATACGTACTCCCATCGTTGAAAGCACCGACTTGTTCAAGCGCTCTATCGGTGAGGTTACCGATATCGTTGAAAAAGAAATGTATACCTTCGAAGATAGAAATGGCGACAGCTTAACGCTACGTCCAGAAGGTACGGCAAGTTGCGTGCGCGCAGGAAACGAGCACGGCTTATTGTACAACCAGCAGCAACGCCTGTGGTACATGGGGCCAATGTTCCGTCATGAACGTCCACAAAAAGGGCGTTATCGCCAGTTCCATCAGTTCGGTGTAGAGACCTACGGTATGGACGGCCCTGACATCGACTTAGAAGTGATTCTTCTTAGTGCACGCTTTTGGAAAGCTTTTGGTATTGAGCAGCACGTAAAACTTCAAATCAATACCTTAGGTTCAAACGAAGCTCGCGCTGCATATCGCGATACGCTGGTTGAATTCTTAAAACAGCGTGCAGGCCAGCTCGACGAAGATTCACTGCGTCGACTTGAAACGAATCCACTTCGCGTACTCGATTCAAAGAACCCTGATGTTCAAGCTGCGATTGCCGATGCGCCAGCGCTAATCGATCATCTTGATGAAGAATCTAAAGTACATTTTGAAACCTTGTGTTCGCGCTTAACGCAAGCAGGTATTGAGTTTGAAATTAATCCTCGTCTAGTGCGCGGATTAGATTACTACAACCGTACCGTGTTTGAGTGGGTAACAGACAGCCTGGGAGCACAGGGTACAGTGTGTGCTGGAGGCCGTTACGATGGCTTGGTAGAGCAACTCGGGGGCAAAGCAACGCCTGCGGTTGGTTTTGCTATGGGTATTGAACGTTTGGTACTGTTGCTAACCACGTTAACCGAAGAAGGTCAGGACTCAAGTTTCGCAGACGTTTACGTAACGGCGATGGGCGAAGAGGCACAGTCATACGCTATTGAGGTAGCAGAGCATCTTCGAAATACGCTTCCTAATACACGCATAATGATGCACTGTGGCGGCGGCAACTTTAAAAAACAATTAAAGCGTGCAGATAAAACAGGCGCACGTTTAGCGCTGCTTTTAGGCAATGACGAAATGCAGTCTCGCGAAGTAGGTGTTAAACCACTACGCGATGGTCAAGAACAAGTTACAGTCAGCTTCGATACCTTATCTGATAAGGTTGCAGAGATGCTGAGCGCAAAATAAAAAGAGGACATCATGGAACAGTTCGCAACAGAAGAACAACAAGTAGAAGCGATTAAACGTTTTTGGAAAGAGCACGGTACTGCAATTATTGTCGGTGCAGCGCTTGGTCTAGGTGGCCTTTGGGGCTGGAGAGCGTATTCAGAAGCGCAAATTGAAACTAAAGAAGCGGCATCGGTTGCCTATCAAAATGCCGTAGAAACATTCGGTACAGAAGGCAGCGACGCAAAAGTTAAAGCTTTTATCGAAGAGAACAAAGACAGTGGTTATGCGAGCATTGCCAGCCTTCTTGCTGCTAAGCAAGCGGTAGATGCCGGTGATTTAGACGCTGCAGCTTCTCACCTAAATAGCGTAGTAACCTTTGCCGAAAATGATGAATTGAAAGTGCTTGCCTCACTTCGTTTGTCGCGTGTGCAAATTGAAATGAACCAGCTGGACGCGGCGTTGTCTACGCTTAGCAATGTAACAAATGACGCATTTTCAGCAGAAGTTTCTGAATTAAAAGGCGATGTGTATCAAAAACAAGGCAAGTTTGATGATGCTCGCTTAGCTTATTCAAATGCGTTAGAAAAAAATGCCAACAATCCGCTTTTACAAATGAAGTTAGATAACCTATCGGTATCTGCTGCGCAATAAGCGAAAGCCTTAGGGCTGGTATAAATAATAAAGAGGTACGCAATTTGTTTCACAACACGTGTGGCCGTAAAGGTCGATTTGCTCGCACGATAGGTATGGTACTCGCGGTGTCTATCACAATGTCTGGCTGCTCAACTATTTCAGACTGGTTTGCAGATGATGAAGAATTAGAGATTCGTCGTTTAAAGCCTATTGAGGCTAAATTCACACCTAAATTAGTGTGGGATCGCGATATTGGTGATGGCGTTAATCATTACTTCTCTCGTCTTCGCCCTGTTTATGCCTATGACAAGCTTTATGCTGCCGATCGCCATGGCGCCGTTGTCGCGATGGACCCTGAGTCGGGTAAGGTGTTGTGGGAGAAAGATTTCGCACAGTTTCGCTCTGAGGGCATGCTAAGCTCAGTCACTAATTTGTGGCGTAGCGGTGAGACTGCACGTATTGGTGGTATCGCCGTAGCAGACAGACACGTATTCATTGGTACAGAAAACGGCTATGTAGCTGCAATGGATGCAGAAACCGGAGAGTTGGTTTGGGATGCGTCTGTTCCCGGTGAGGTTTTAGCGGCTCCGGCAGCTGATGAAGGTATCTTAGTGGTTAACACGGGGGCTGGTAGCCTATTTGGTTTCAATACCCGCACTGGTGAACAGTTGTGGAGACACGAAGGTGATACTCCTCCGCTAACATTACGTGGTATTTCTGGCCCAATCGCATCTAACGGTGGTGCTATCATCGGCACACCTACAGGTAAAATTCAGGTTAATCTTATCGAAACAGGCGTACTTGCGTGGGAAACGGTAATTGCAACGCCTTCTGGTGCAACAGAGTTAGAGCGTATTGTTGATATCGACACAACGCCTGTTTTATTTGGCGGCACGGTTTACACGGTTTCTTACAACGGAACATTAGCTGCTGTAGAGTTACGTTCAGGTCGTGTAATTTGGAAACGTGAATATGCATCGTTTCGCAATTTGAATATCGACGGCAATAAAATTTTTGTTGTAGACAACAACTCTAACGTTTATGCCCTTGATAGACGAAACGGCGTAGAGCTTTGGTCTCAAGGTTCACTTAAGCATCGCTCATTAACGGCTGCTACTCCAGTAGGCGACCATGTGGTTGTTGGTGATAACTGGGGCTTTCTACACTGGATTGAACAAGAAACAGGTGAAGTTGTTGCACGCCTAGATGTTGGCGGCGATGACGAAGATGATTCAATCTATGCTGCGCCGTTGAAGGTTGATGATAAGATTATAGCGGTAACACGTAATGGCGTAATAGCGTCGGTGCAAGTTCCAAAGTAACAGGAACGTTTCGCTAATATTTAAACAGAAAAGGTGCTTAAAGCGCCTTTTTTTATACCCCGCGGTTTTTTCGGGCCTAAACTTGGCCATTATCAATGGGTAGACGGTTTCTCTTCGTGTTATTGAACGCCATTGGTATTAGGTAGTGAACAAGGTATAATGCGCCCATTCTCAAAAGCCTCATAGTAATTCACCTCTCGTTAGAGAATACAGCTCCCGAACGTTAGTTGTAATAGATGGTGTATGCGGCTTGTGCTTTTTTAGCTTTCATGACCCCTAGGATCTGATAAATGTTACCCGTTGTTGCTTTGGTTGGCCGCCCTAATGTTGGTAAGTCAACCTTGTTTAATCGCCTTACAAATACCCGTGATGCACTAGTTGCTGACTATCCGGGGCTAACTCGCGACCGTAAATACGGCCAAGCGAAATTTGAAAAGCGCCAGTTCATAGTAGTGGATACCGGCGGTATTACGGGCGATGAAGAGGGCATTGATGCTGAAATGGCACAACAGTCTTTGCTAGCTATAGAAGAGGCTGATGTCGTATTGTTTTTGGTTGACGCCAGAGCAGGTATGCTGCCAGCCGACCAAGGTATTGCTGATCATCTTCGACGCATAAACAAAAAAGTGTTTGTTGTGGCGAACAAGGTTGATGGAATTGACGGCGATAGCGAAAGTGCGGAATTTTATTCCTTAGGCTTAGGTGATATTAAGCAAATTGCTGCGGCCCACGGTCGCGGTGTTAGCCAATTGCTGCAGGACGCCTTAAAGCCACTTGAATCTGATTTCCCGGACATGGAAATTGTCGATGAGGAGCCTGAAGAAGAAGAGGATGCTGAAACGCAGCGTCAACGCCTTCAAGAGTTACCTATCAAACTTGCTATCGTAGGTAAGCCCAACGTGGGTAAGTCGACACTGACAAACCGCATTTTAGGTGAAGAGCGCGTGGTGGTATTCGACATGCCAGGCACCACCCGTGACAGCGTGTACATTCCAATGGAAAGGGATGAGCGTGAATATATCCTAATCGATACCGCGGGCGTGAGAAAGCGCAAGAAAATTAGTGAAGCCGTAGAGAAGTTCTCTATTGTTAAAACTCTTCAGGCAATTGAAGAAGCTAACGTAGTGCTATTGGTTATTGATGCCAGAGAAGGTATTACCGACCAAGATCTTAGCCTATTAGGCTTTGTGCTTAATTCAGGTCGTTCATTAGTAGTTGCCGTGAACAAATGGGACGGATTAAGTACTGACGTGAAAGACGACATAAAGCGCGAGATGGACCGTCGTTTAGGCTTTATCGACTTCGCTCGAATTCATTTTATTTCTGCGCTTCATGGTTCGGGTGTTGGTAATTTATTTGAGTCTGTACAAGAAGCGTATATGAGCGCGACCAAGCGTATTAATACCGCGCTGCTTACACAAATTATGGAAATGGCTCAGGATGACCATCAACCTCCGCTGGTGCGTGGTCGCCGAGTTAAAATGAAGTATGCTCACGCAGGTGGTTACAACCCACCGGTTATTGTTATTCACGGTAATCAAGTGGATGACTTACCAAGCTCTTATAAGCGTTTCTTGATGAACTATTTCAGAAAAGCGCTAGAAATTATGGGTACGCCTATCAAGATAGAATTCAGAGAAGGCAACAACCCGTTTGAAGGTAAAAAGGCTAATTTGACCTTGGCGCAGCAGCGCAAGCGCCGTCGTATGATGTCTTATTACAAAGATAAAAAGTAGCCTTTTTAAGGATTGGGCGCTATTTCTGACCAAGTGGCGATAGCGTCCATGCTTTTACATTACTCAATTTCCCCACTATTGTGGCATGATGAAATCCCCAATTAGACTCGCTTTAGCGTGAATTGCATTTTGCCAGTCGTATTCAACTCGACGGTTTTATTGATTTAATCTGCTAGGTCATTATTACACTTAGATTGTATTCTTTTCCCTGCTATTCCCACTTTCTCTTTGTTCACATATTCAGTCATTTATAGGTACGTACCTTTGAATTCGGGAGGTTACCACGAATGTGAAATTTGGAGCTGTTTTTGCAGACACTACCTGTTTAGCAGACAGCCAGCAGTGTTTTGGGAGATAAAGTGTCAGTAGAAAAATTGGTTAAAGTCGCCTCACCACTTCAAAAAAATCAAATGTATAACTGGTTTGATAGGTATAAACCAAAAGAGCAGCAAAAAGTATATATTCTCACCGCCAAAACAGAAGAAAAGCCAACGTTGAGTTTGCCGCTAGTTAAACGACGTTCTGCGAAAAAAGCTTAACGCGCGCTTTCCAAAAGCAGAGAGCGAACCTTTTTCATCATTTCAGACTCTTGTGGAACTTCTACGTTAACAATCAATTGATTGACAATATTGTCTGAAAAGTCAGGAGGAAAAGTCGTAGACACTTTTACGATTTTATCTTGTAGCTTAAAGACATAGGTTGTCGCGTAAATTGTTGGTGATGTTTCAGATGCCGCGCTCAGCCCTAATCTCCATCCTCTTAATGCGCTGTTAACCTCGTAGCGTGAGGCTGGACTGATTTGAGACAACGTTAACTGCTGTAAATCGGCTGTAGCACTAGCTCGTTGCAGATCACTTTCTAGTTGCTTAGGAAGTAGCTCGTTTTCATCTGAAGAAAGCTGATCTAAAAAGGGATATACGGTGACATCAACGAGCGCATCTTCAAACTCAGGGTGTATATAGCGAGTAATTGCACCGTTAAACGGGTCTGGATATAACTGAGTATCTAATTTAGTGAAGTCGCCAATGGCGTTTGGTACCTGTAATCCACCCTTATAGTCGCTAGCTTCTAGCGCATCGAACAAAAACTGGCTGGTAAATAATCCAGAATGTTTGGCATGTTGAATCCAGCGCGCAATCAACGATTGAGCTTCTTCTTCGGCTAAAGCGGTTTCCGTTTTCACATCTGTGTTTTCTGCGGCACTCGCATCAAATGAAGATGAGTCAATTTCTATCCCTCGCCATTGTAAAGTGAATTCTGCAAATTGTTTTGCGTGCTGTCGATGCATGCCAGGCGCTGCGCCAACATTAGCAATCAATAGTTCGTAGTCGTTTCCTTCGCCATAAGGGAACAAATGACTGAACTCTCCTGATTCGCTTAGGAGTTTAATAAAGCTGTCGGGCGAAATCGCATCTTCAAAACACAAATTAGTGGATTGAGAAGCATTAGCTTCGCTTAATGCTCGCTGGGCTCCACAAGCCCTGAGTAACGTCTCGCTCGGGTAGGTAGAAAAAACAGAGACAGGTTGATTGACCATAGAAGCAAAGGTGAAGTCAGGCACTAGTAACAGAACAAAAATGCACAAAGGTGTCAAAATTTTTGGAACAGCGAACCGCTGTGACTTTAGGCTCCAAAATGCACAGGCCCGCTGGTAAATACTCGAAAAGGAAAACGCGTTTACATGAACGGGCATAATACTTAAGGCTACCTATTGCCGTTGAATGTGTGTCACTGTACTGGTTATTTCTCCGTCAGTCACCCGAGATTTTATCTCATCACCTACATTTACTTTATTAACGCTATTAATGGCTGCTTTGTCGGACAAAGTAATGCTGTAACCACGGGCGAGCGTTGAAAGAGGACTTACGGATTGTAAGAGGCTAACTTTACCACCAAGTTCATTTTTTTTGCTTCTAATGAGTGTATTCATGCTTGATAAGAGCTTGGTGCTAGCGTAATTCAGTTTGTCTTTTGCACGCGCCACGTTTGCTGATGGCGATTGTTTGTTTAGCCTGTAATCAAGACCTTGTAATCGCTTCTCTGCTTTTGCCAAGTCGTTTTGCATCTTATGCGCTAAACGAAGTTGTAGTCTGTCTAACGTTTGCCACTGCGATTGGATGCGGCTTTGTGGATGCAACGCATTTAGCCGTTGTTTCTTTAAAACAAGCTGTTGTTTACTCGTTTGAAGGTACTGATGTATTGCCCTTGCTAAGCGTTGTTTTTGCTGACTTAGCGTTTGGTAAAGAGCGGCAGAATCCTGACTTAAGATTTCGGCAGCAGCAGATGGGGTAGGGGCGCGAACATCGGCGACGAAGTCACTAATGGTGAAGTCTACCTCATGGCCTACGGCGCTAACTATGGGCAAAGCACTTGCAGCGACTTCTCTTGCCAAGCTTTCATCATTAAAACACCACAAGTCTTCTAATGAACCTCCGCCTCGCGTAAGTAACAGCACATCCACTTCTGCGCGGCGGTTAGCCGTTCTTAACGCATTAATTAACTGTAAAGGTGCGGTTTCACCCTGAACCATCGACGGATAAACAATGATTTCGGTTTGTGGGCTGCGTCGTTTTAATACACTCAATACATCATGAAGCGCTGCACCGCTTGATGAAGTTATTACGCCGATGCGATTAATACGTTCAGGTAGCGCACGCTTGTTAGCAGTATCGAACAAGCCTTCATAGTTGAGTTTGAACTTTAAGGCTTCGAACGCTTGCTTAAGCGCACCTTCGCCATCGCTTTCCATGTGTTCGACAACCAGTTGATAGTCGCCGCGTGCTTCGTAAAGGCCAACCGACGCTCGCACTAAAATTTTGTCGCCTTCTTTAGGGCGAATGCGAACATTGCGGTTTGATCCCTTGAACATGGCCGCGCGAACTTGGGCTTTGTTGTCCTTCAGCGTGAAATACCAATGCCCTGATGCGGCTGCCACAAAGTTGGATATTTCAGCCGATAGCCAAATAAGGCCAATTTCGCCTTCCAGTACGGTTCTGGCTAAGCGATTTAGCTTGGTAACTGTTAAAATTTGTCGAGACGTAGATGGCGAATTTGTAAACATAAAAAAAATCACTGGGTTTAATACATTTAGAGTTTACCTGAAAACTAAAAAACACTACAATTGCGCCGCAATTAACCCTCAACTGAATAGGTGTTGTTGCATGCTACGTATCATCCAAGAAGCCCTGACGTTCGACGATGTGTTGCTGGTTCCCGGCCACTCGACCGTCCTCCCTCACACAGCCAACTTACAAACACGCCTTACGCGTGGCGTAACGTTAAATATTCCAATGGTGTCTGCTGCAATGGACACGGTTTCTGAAGCCCGTCTAGCTATTGCGCTAGCCCAAGAGGGTGGTATTGGTTTCATTCATAAAAACATGAAGCCCGAAGAGCAAGCCAAACACGTACGTGAAGTTAAGAAATACGAAAGTGGTGTGGTATCTGACCCAGTAACGGTGGAAGAGAATGCGACCATTGGTGAAGTTATCGCGCTTTCTAAGCGTCTTGGTTACTCTGGCTTCCCGGTGACTGACAAAGATAATAACCTAATTGGTATTGTGACAGGCCGCGATCTTCGCTTTGAAAAGCGTTTGAATTTGCCTATTAGAAACGTAATGACCGGTAAGGATGATCTGGTTACCGTTAAAGAAGGTGCAAGCTCTGATGTGGTGTTAGATCTTATGCACGAACACCGCATTGAGAAAATTCTTGTCGTCGACGACGCGTTTAAGCTTACAGGCCTGATCACTGTTAAAGACTTCCAGAAAGCAGAAAATAAGCCTAACGCATGTAAAGACTCGCTTGGTCGCCTACGTGTTGGTGCTGCGGTAAGCGTTGGACCAGGTACTGACGAACGTATTGCACTACTTGTAGATGCAGGCGTTGACGTTCTACTTATCGATACCTCTCACGGTCACTCGCAAGGTGTTATTGACCGCGTGAAAAAGGTACGTGCAGACTATCCAGATGTACAAATTATTGCGGGTAACGTTGCGACGGGCGATGGCGCGAAAGCACTTGCCGATGCCGGCGTAGATGCTGTTAAAGTGGGAATTGGCCCTGGTTCAATTTGTACTACCCGTATCGTAACCGGTTGCGGTGTGCCTCAAATTACTGCGGTATCAGATGCAGTAGAAGCGCTTAAAGATACTGACATTCCAGTAATCGCTGACGGCGGTATTCGTTTTTCGGGTGACATTGCTAAGGCGTTGGCTGCTGGCGCAAGCTGCGTAATGGTTGGCAGCATGCTAGCAGGTACTGAAGAAGCGCCAGGGGAAGTAGAACTTTTCCAAGGCCGTTATTACAAGTCATATCGCGGTATGGGTTCACTAGGCGCTATGGATCAAAGCCACGGTTCGTCAGACCGTTACTTCCAAGATTCTGATAACGCTGAGAAATTAGTACCAGAAGGTATTGAAGGCCGCGTAGCGTACAAAGGTCCAATTGCTAATATTATCCATCAGCAAATGGGCGGCTTGCGCTCAGCCATGGGCTTAACGGGCTGCGCAACGATTGAAGAGCTCAATACCAAGGCACAATTTGTGCGCGTAACTTCAGCCGGAATGGGCGAGAGCCACGTTCACGATGTAAGCATTACCAAAGAAGCGCCAAACTACCGTTTAGGTTAAGGCGACCGACGACTGCGAGGCTGGTACTACACCAGCCTTTGTTCTTTTATTTAACGGGTAAAAATAAAACATGACCACAAATATCCACGACCAACGCATACTTATTTTGGATTTTGGCTCGCAATACACGCAGTTGATAGCACGTCGTGTTCGCGAAATAGGCGTTTACTGTGAGCTTTGGGCTTGGGATGTGACCGAAGAGCAAATCCGCGAATTTAATCCTCAAGGGATTATTCTGTCAGGTGGCCCAGAGTCAGTAACCGAAGAAGGTTCACCACGCGCGCCCGAGTACGTATTTGAAGCTGGCGTGCCAGTGCTAGGCGTGTGCTATGGCATGCAAACCATGGCACAACAGCTAGGTGGTGGCGTACTGGGTTCAGACAAGCGTGAATTTGGTTATGCGCAAGTAGAAGTGATTAAGCCAAGCCCGCTGCTGGATAAAATTGAAGATGCGATAGGCGATAACGGCGCGGCGCTGCTTGATGTATGGATGAGCCACGGCGATAAAGTGGCAGCTATTCCCGAAGGTTTTGAAACCATCGCGCAAACCGCTTCATGCCCACATGCTGCAATGTATAACGCAGAGAAGCAATTCTATGGCGTGCAGTTCCACCCTGAAGTGACCCACACTCGCCAAGGCATGCGTCTATTAACTCACTTTGTGATGGACATCTGTAAGTGTGAAAAGCTCTGGACAGCTGGCGCAATTATTGACGATGCCATTGAGCGCATAAAAGAGAAGGTGGGCGATGAAGAAGTTATTCTTGGCCTTTCAGGCGGCGTAGACTCGTCAGTAACAGCAATGCTGCTTCACCGCGCAATCGGAGACAAACTTACCTGTGTGTTTGTAGATAATGGCCTGCTTCGTTTAAATGAAGCTGATCAGGTTATGGAAATGTTTGGTGACCACTTTGGCCTAAACATCATCCGTGTAGACGCTGAAGAGCGTTTTCTTGATCGCCTAAAAGGCATTGAAGATCCTGAGCTTAAACGTAAAGCTATCGGTAATGAGTTTGTTCGTGTATTTGACGAAGAAGCGGGTAAGCGTGAAAACGCGAAGTGGTTAGCGCAAGGTACTATTTACCCAGACGTTATTGAATCAGCGGGTTCTGCAACGGGTAAAGCGCACGTAATCAAATCGCACCACAACGTGGGTGGTCTTCCAGAAGATATGGAGCTAGGTCTTGTTGAGCCACTGCGTGAACTCTTTAAAGACGAAGTACGCAAAATCGGCCTTGAGCTAGGTTTACCGTACGACATGCTTTACCGTCACCCGTTCCCTGGTCCGGGTCTAGGTGTTCGTGTACTTGGTGAAATTAAGAAAGAATATTGCGACTTACTACGTCGTGCAGACGCTATCTTCATTGAAGAGCTATATGCAGCTGACCTATACCAAAAAGTAAGCCAAGCGTTTACCGTATTTCTTCCAGTGCGCTCAGTTGGCGTAATGGGTGATGCGCGTAAATATGACTGGGTAGTAAGCCTTCGTGCAGTAGAAACCATCGATTTCATGACAGCTCACTGGGCACATTTACCCTACGACTTCCTAGGTAAAGTGTCGAATCGCATTATCAATGAAATTGACGGCATTAGCCGCGTAGTATACGACATTTCTGGTAAGCCACCTGCTACGATTGAGTGGGAATAAACGGGTGTAAATTTACCGAAATGAAAAGAGAGCCTTCGGGCTCTTTTTTTGTATCTACTTAAAAAAGAACAAGTTAATAAGCCTGTTACTATAAGGGTGTATATTTTCGCATATATTGGTATGTTGATTCATACCAAATTTGTAACCATACCGTCATAAAAATATCATTTAATGGCGACGTCCTTCTTTAAATTTATACTAAAGGTTAAGCCGTGTTCAATTACACAAGCATCAGCCGTTTGGTGATGACGCCTGTTCTCGCCAGCTTTTTAATTCTTGTACTATTAAACGGTGCCTCAATTCTAAAGTCTTTCTCGTTACTTAATTCATTCGATGAGTTAGAAAACACCCTTGTTCAGTCAGAACGAGACGTCAATACCACGCTAAGTACTTTCAAAACTCAAGTGCAAGAGTGGAAGAACGTATTGTTGCGTGGCCACAAAAAAGACGACCGAGAAAAATACTGGGAGCGATTCAAGCAGAGAGAGGCCGACATCACTCGCCAGTTTGACCTGATGCTATCAAGTAGTGTGATAAGTGAAAGCGTGAAGTCAGATATCAGGCAATTTCAAAAAGCCCATGCAGTCATGGCCGAGAAATACCGTGAAGGATACGACGCATTTATTAACTCAGGGTTTGATCCAAAGGTTGGAGATAGCTTTGTTCGAGGTATTGATAGAGAGCCTGCTAAGCTCCTCTCAGGTATCGCGGCGGAAATTGCAGCGGATTCAGCGAATGCGATTGCTGAACTTAAAGCCAATACGCGCACTATGCTCTGGATAATTCTACTGGCAGCAATTGCGCTTTCTGTGCTTTCTGTTGCTTATGTGATTGCTCGTTTGCGCTCTCAGGTTATTAAACCAACGAAGCAGGTTGCGGCGTGTATATCTAACTTGGCTCATAGCCGTTACGACTACGCGTTAACGTATTCCAGCGACCATGAATTGGGCATGCTGGCAGAATCTGCCAGGGCATTACAAAACAAATTAAAAGATTCGGTTGCGCAGCTTCAACAAGCGGAGACCGAAATGGAGAAGGCGTTTGGCACCCTCGGTAACGTCAGTCAATCCATTATGGAAGGCGCCAATGGACAACGGGATGCGTCGCGCTCGCTTGATAGCAGTACGGATAAACTTAAAGAGATTGTGCAAAATTTAGTGGCAATCACTGACCAAGTTGCTGTGGCGACAAATAACTCAGAAAAGAACGTGGCAAGTTGTTATGCCACGTTTGAAAGCGCCAATGCAGGCTTTAAGCAACTAGCAAAAACGGTAACCGAATCTAGTAATATCGTGTCAGAACTGCAAAGCCGCAGTACCAATATTCTAAAAGTGGTAAATGTTATTAACGAAATTGCCGATCAGACTAACCTGCTGGCTCTAAACGCAGCAATTGAAGCTGCTAGGGCAGGTGAGCATGGCCGAGGTTTTGCTGTGGTAGCCGACGAGGTTCGAGCACTTGCAGCTAAAACACAGCAGTCGACCAAGGAAATTAACGACATTTTAAGTAGCTTTGAAGCTGAAGCAAAAGGGGCCGTTGCGGCGATGTCGTCAGGCAAGCAGCTGTCAGACACAAACGCAGCAGAAGCAGCGACAGCGCTTGAAACACTCAATAACGTGGTGAGGGATATTCAAGAAACCGCCAGCGTAGTTGTGGCGCTTAACGAAGCCGCAGATGAGCAAGAGGCTGTACTTCAGCAGGTGGAAACAATTATCAGTAATGTGGTCACATCATCTGAAAAATATCATCAACTTGCTCAGCGTGATGACATGTCACGCTCAATGAAAAGTATGTCAGAAAATGTTGAAAAGGTGGTGAACAGTTTGACCCGCTAACTGTGCTTTGTCAGTATAAACACGTTAAAAGGGAGTGTTTGAACAATGTTCACGCTCCTTTTCTTTTATCTGTTATAGATGCGCACGTCCTAAACCAGTATTGATAATAATGACAACACCACTCGTATTTCATCCTATTTATAGCCAGTTAGATCTTCCTGAGCGACACCGATTTCCCATCGAGAAGTACGTAGGTATTCGCGATGAATTGTTAAATCGTGGTGTGGAAGCATCGCGTTTTGTTACTCCATCACCGGTTGATCTTTCTTTTCTCACAGCCTATTACGATCCGGACTATGTTGATGCACTAAGTACTGGCGCATTAGATAAGAAAGCCATGCGCCGCATAGGCTTTCCCTGGTCGCAGCAGCTGATTGAGCGTACCCGTACTGCCGTCGCTGGGACCTGTTTAACAGCCAAGCTAGCTCTAGAGCATGGAAAAGCATTGAATTTAACGGGCGGGTATCATCACGCGTTTGCTGATTTTGGTTCAGGTTTTTGCTTGTTCAACGATTTATATTTGGCAGCGAAAACTATGCAGCAAACCCCGTCCGTTGAAAATGTGCTTATTGTCGATTTAGATGTGCATCAAGGCGATGGCACAGCAAAACTTGCCGAAAACGACCGTGATATTTTTACCTTATCTATTCATGGTGAAAAGAACTTCCCTCACAGAAAGCAGCGTTCCGATATTGATATAGGGCTCGATAAGGGCACCGAAGACGATGAGTATCTAACTACGCTAGAACAAGCGCTAACGATGGTAATGAGACAATTCCAGCCCGATGCCATCATCTATGACGCAGGCGTTGATGTGCATGTAAACGACGACCTTGGTCATTTACATATTTCTACGCAAGGCGTGTACGAGAGAGATACGCAAGTCTTTGCGTTAGCCGAGCGTTTAGGCGTTCCGATTGCTGCGGTGATTGGTGGAGGCTACCAAAGAGATATTGCTGCGCTGGTAGAGGTGCATATTCAGCTTTATCGCGCGGCAGGCGTGATTGATTAGCAAACAGTGATGTCGAAATGAGAAGAGCACGCCATGCAAAAGCGGTTTGGCGTGCCCATCCTGTGTCTACGTGGTTATTTATTACAAAAAGTGCAGCTGAAAACCGATACCAATACGTTCTTGTGAGCGGTTATAGTCGATAAGCGAATCGCCATAGCCATTGAAGTATTGAAGCAAGACTTCATAGCGATCAGAGATAGGGTAGGTGAAGTCTAGCTGGATGCTGCCTCGGTTCTCATCTACGTCGAGGTTATTTCGTAAAAGCGCCAGTACTTTAAACGCGCCAATTTTCCTTCCATAACCAAGTTCCATTCTACCGTAATAGTCTTGTATATCAGGGTTATCGTCGCCGGTAGGATCAAGCGGGTCTGTTTTCTCGTCTTCAGGAATACGGTACCACGTCTTTAGGTAGTAGATATCGTCATCGTCGCTAAAGACAATAGAGGCAAATATACGGTTCCAGCTTCGAGAGCGCAGCCCGCTTTGACCGTTAGACATATGATTGAAACCAACTTGAAAGGTATTAAATTTGTAGCCAAGTACGGAATAATCGGCTGTTTCTTGCCAAAAGACTTCTGGTTCGTAATTGGTCTCGCGAAACGGCTTCGACGCTTCGCTGTTATAAAGCTGCCAGAAAGAGGTTAGCGTAAAGCCAAAGTAAACGCCGTCGAATCCTGTATCTTCCAAATAAAGCGGCAGCTTTGCGCTTACCTGAAATTTTGCTTCTTTATTGTCTATGTTCTCGTTTGTGAGTTCTTCACTTGCCACAGAGCTTGGGTTGGAAACGTAAGTGATTGGAAGTAGATAGTTTTGTCTATGCTGAGTGATAGCAAACACATTATCCAGTGCTTCTTTATCGCCTTCTAATCGGTTATCCAGTGCACTTTCCGTGATGGTGTCACGTTTGATGATATCGATAACTTCAATACCGCTTTCTTCCTGAGACGATTGATTTTCTTCATTTTCAACAGTGCGCTCTTGTTCACTATTTTCTGAAGATGATGCTTGTTCGCTTACCACTTCTTGTGATTGTTGAGCGCACACAGGCGTGCAAGCAGCAAATGCTGCCAAAAATACAAAAGGCTTTAACACAGACACCTTTAATTCTCCGTAACGTGGGGTTGTTGTTATGCTTAACTGAAGTCCAGTGCTTGGCCTTCTGAAGATGCAAATACTTGTAGATTAGACTCTGCCACTGTGACGTATACATTACAATGGTTTACAACATCATCTATATCGTTATCAGTCCGTTCTGGATCATGACTATATAAAGCTAATTTTTTTGCGTTACATGCCATTGCTAGTTTCACCGCTTCTTCCGCGACCGAATGACCCCATCCGTTCTTCGCTGGCATGTCAGACAACATATACTGTGCATCGTGTATTAGCAGATCGGCATTTTGTGCAAATTTTGCGAAATCGATAAAGTCTGTTTCTTTTTTGTAGGGGGGGTAAAGCTCATTATCTGTTATGTAAGCCACCTTTGCGTCATCGGCTTCAATACAATAGGCACTGCCACGACCGGGGTGGTTCATGGCTAAGCGAGTTATGGTTGCGCTTCCTACTGAAAATCGGCTTGTAGACTTGGGAATATCGACAATAGAAATGTTAGCTTTCAACGCACTTCTGGGGACTGGAAATAACGACCCTTCCATTTGCTTTAAAATTTGATCAGGTTCATCAAGGAGGGTTTGACCCGGGTATATGTTGATTTCGCGTGAAGCCTGATAGATAGGCGCAAAAAAAGGGAAGCCTTGAATATGATCCCAATGGTTGTGGCTCAATAGCAGATTAATGGGGGTATCTTTTTGAATAAGGCGCTCGCCAAGCACGCGAATCCCTGTTCCAGAGTCGAGGATGATATCGGTACCATCCTCAAGCTCAATGTGAACGCATGCAGTATTGCCACCATAGCGGACGTAAGCTGCTCCCGGGGTAGGGATTGACCCTCTTACGCCATAAAATGTTAACCGCATACGCCCTCTTTTCTAATCTAATCGGCGAGATCAGGCGCTAGAGTGCGGCTACAAAGTCCTTTGCTGCGCTAATATCTAACAACTGCTTTTCACCAGTACGTCTATTCTTATACTCAACCTGTTGATTATCTAGGTTTCTTTCACCAATAACAATGCTGTGAGGTATGCCAATTAATTCCATATCATTGAACATGACACCCGGACGCTCTTTTCTGTCGTCAAACAACACTTCTACGCCAAGGGCAACAAGCTCTTCATAAAGCGCTTCCGCTGCTTCTTTAATGCGATGAGACTTATGCATATTCATTGGTATTAATGCAATTTTAAACGGTGCAATAGGATCTGGCCACTTTATGCCAAATTTATCGTGGTTTTGCTCGATAGCTGCCGCAACAATTCGAGATACGCCTATACCGTAACAACCCATAGTTAAGGTTTGGTGCTTACCTGATTCGCTTAGTACGCCGCAGTTCATGGCCTCTGAATACTTGCTGCCAAGCTGGAAGATATGGCCCACTTCGATGCCGCGTTTAATATCTAGCGTGCCTTTCCCGTCAGGAGATGCATCGCCTGCTACAACGTTGCGAATATCAACGCCAGTAATATCTTCAGACCAGTTTACGTTAATATTTATCTTACCGCCTGCGCCTGCGCCTGTAGTGAAGTCAGCAAGGGCAGCTGCACTGGCGTCAATAAAAGCGGGTACAGGCAGGTTGGTTGCATCAGCAAACAATGGTGAAACGCCAAGAATATCTTTTGCTTGTTCAAATGATGCTTCAACAAGCGGGCTTGCAACGCCGTCTAACTTCTCTGCTTTTACATCATTAAGCTCATGATCAGCACGAAGTACAAGGGCTACCCATTTGTCAGAAACTACTTCTTCGCCTTTACTGTCTACTTCATTAGCGGCTTTCACTACTACGACTTTGACCGCGTTTGTCACTTCGGCTTCTACGCTTTTTAAGATGGCATTGAAATCTTTGCCTTTGGCATCTTTAGTCTCAACTGCAGCGCCCGATGCGACAGCTTTTTCAGGCGCAACAGCTTCAGCCATTTCAACATTGGCTGCGTAATCACTGTCGCTTGAGAAAGCGATATCGTCTTCACCTGATGCGGCAAGTACGTGGAATTCGTGAGAGTGATTACCACCAATAGAGCCAGAGTCGGCAATTACTGCCCTGAAGTCTAAGCCCATACGCGAGAATATGTTGCAGTAAGCGTCGTACATTTTTTGATACGTTTCTTCTAAGCAGCTATCTTCCAAGTGGAAGCTGTACGCATCTTTCATGGTAAATTCACGACCGCGCATAATGCCGAAACGAGGGCGTACTTCGTCTCGGAATTTGGTCTGAATTTGGTATAGGTTCAGTGGAAGCTGCTTGTAGCTGCTAATTTCATTACGCACAAGTGCAGTAATAACTTCTTCGTGCGTTGGGCCTAATACGAAATCACGCTGGTGGCGGTCTTTAATACGAAGTAACTCTGGGCCGTACTCTTCCCATCGTCCAGATTCTTCCCACAAATCTGCGGGCTGAACAACGGGCATTAGCACTTCAATCGCGCCTGCTTTGTTCATTTCTTCACGAACAATATTGGCTACTTTATTAAGTACACGAAGACCAGATGGCAACCATGTGTATAGACCCGAGGCAAGCTTTCTGATCATACCAGCTCTTAGCATAAGCTGGTGGCTGATAACCTCTGCATCTGCAGGTGTTTCTTTCTGCGTGGCAAGCAAATATTGACTAGTGCGCATGTAAAGCAGGTATCCTGTTATAAATGTATTTATGACGGTTAGTGTGATGCTCTTTCGCAAACGGCAATTCGCAAAACAAAACATTGCGAAATGCTTGAACCGAGATAAGGTGTCACACGTTTGGGCGTATTCTAATTAACTGTGAGCTATTTCGCCACAGACTGTTAACACTAATAGTGTAATTATCCTAAATGAACCAGTTCGGTCACCTTAACGGCGGCATCTCTTATTTCAAACCCTACATCAATATCGTATAGCGTCACGCGGTAGGTTTTCTCATCATTTTCAATATGCTGTTTATAGGCTGGGCGAGGGTCTTGGGACAGTACCGCAGTCACCAAGGCAGAAAAACCACGGTGCTTTTTCTCTATTTCAGCAAGCGTGGGCTGGATTGTATCGGCGAATGATACGTCGCGATTGGGTATGGGGTTAATGTCATCAAGATTATCGCTGGCGCTAGGAACACTATCAGCGTACGCGATATAGGGCTTGATATCGACAAGTGGTGTGCCGTCGACTAAATCTACCCCTTCAACCACTAACTGTGTCTGTCCATTACTGCTAACCACACCTTTGTTTTTCACCACAGACATGCCAATCCCATTAGGTCGGTGGGTACTGCGACTTGCCAATACGCCCATAGTTGCATTACCACCTAGACGAGGGGCTTTTACCGTATTTTTCCAACCGCGTTCAATGTTTTGGTGAAAGATAAAAAGCAGCCACAGGTGACTGTAATTCTCTATCCCTTTAAGCAAATTGATATCGTTAAAGCCTTCTTCGAAGGTAATAATACCTTCGGCGTTAGCCAAGTTGGGCTGCCTTGGAATAGCAAACTTTTGCTTGAAAGGCGTAGCGACGGTCGCTATCGCCTCGAGAGAAAATGAATTGTGGGTATTCACGTTTTAGCCCTAACGAAGTCAAAATGTGTAACGTTGTCATATTACTCACATAATTTGCAGGTAAAGTGACGTTTCAAGTGAAAGCTTGAGCCAAATAAACATCCTGCTTGTTATAAGGCGCTGCTTATTTGGGTTCCCTGGAGTAATCCAATACTTTGGGCCTGCTCGCATCACGAGCTTATTCCCTTTTTAGTGCGTGTTTTTTACATTGCACAAAAAAGGTAAGCTTCCCGTGTTTTATCGAGCGGGCTTATCTTTTTTAAGCGTGTCTAACACACCCTCAAAATAAGGGCACCCAAGCGTCCGTGCTTTTTCAATGTTATGCCTGAATATCTTTTCGGCATCCTCTTCTTTTTTCATGTAGCGTGTGATGTCAGCTTCACGAATCAAATGCAAAAGCGGGTAGGGTGAACGATTGGTATAGTTTTCAGCATTGTCTACGTCGCTATCGTCGAATACATAATTGGGGTGGAAGCTGGCAAGTTGATAAGTGCCGCTGTATCCCCAGTCGTGCAGCATATTATCGCTAATAGCCAGTACATCGAGATATTCGTTGAAATCAGCAAGGGTTGAATGCGTGAGTGCAATTAGTGTTGTAGCGGTGGTGTCGTTCTCTTCTAAATGCCGCAACTCATCGTATAGCGATTGAACGACATTTCCCGCATCGCCCTCAATTACCACACACCGAATTTGATGAGGTGTTCTTACATAGCGCGCAAAGGGACAAAAGTTGTGCTTTATCACAATGTCGTCAACCCATTTAAGCGTTGCATCAATTACGTGCTGTTCCCATAAAGGAGATGTTGGTTCTGCCATAAAAGGTGTAGGTCAGTTTGAGTCTGTGTTCAACGTGAGGGGAGTATAAAACAAAAAGGCAGAAATTTGATTTCTGCCTAACATTTTGATTGAACTATTTGTGCTTTAAGAATGATATTTTACGTAAGCTTCCAGCGTATTCTCTATCAAACTGGCTACTGTCATCGGCCCAACTCCGCCTGGAACGGGGGTTATCCAGCCTGCGCGCTCTTTCGCTTTTTCGAAATCAACATCGCCAACAAGTGAACCATCATTAACGCGATTAATACCTACATCAATGACAATCGCGCCCTGTTTTACCCAGTCACCAGGAATAAAGTTCGGTTTACCTACCGCGACTACCAGTAGGTCTGCACGTTGAACGTGACTTTTAAGGTCTTGAGTAAACTTATGACAGGTAGTAACGGTGCAGCCTGCTAAAAGCAGTTCCAGGCTCATAGGGCGCCCCACAATGTTCGACGCACCTACAATGACCGCGTCTAAGCCTTTTACAGGGCGCTTGGTTGACTCTATCATGGTCATGATGCCTTTTGGCGTGCAGGGACGTAGTGCAGGAATACGCTGTGCAAGGCGGCCAATGTTGTATGGATGAAATCCGTCGACATCTTTATGAGGGTGAATACGTTCAAGTACCTTTTCTGCATTTAACCCTGCAGGTAAAGGAAGCTGTACCAGAATTCCGTCTATCTCTTTATCTTCGTTTAGCTCGTCCACTAAATTTAGCAAGGTCTCTTCTGTGGTATCAGAAGGAAGGTCGAAAGAGCGAGAAACGAACCCCACTTCTTCGCACGCTTTACGTTTATTGGAAACATAAACTTGAGAAGCTGCATCACTGCCAACAAGGACAACGGCTAGGCCTGGTTGTCTTTTACCTGCTTGCGTAAGCGATTCAACATAGGAGGTTACGTGTTGGCGAACTTGTTTGGCAATTAGTTTGCCGTCAATAAGATGGGCGGTCATAGTCTTGTACGATTCTTATATGGTTGGGTGGTCAACAAGTGCCCTATATTGTTTCATAAAATAGGACTAATACTCTAGTAGTTATTGCTCTGCAATTATTCGCCACAAATGTTCAACGTAAACGACCGTTAATGGAAAGCCTGATGCTTACCCTTTAAAAGAAGCGCAAACCTAGGCTAAAGACAGGCAAATACAAGGGTAATTGTTCAAAAAAACGTGAGAATGGATGCTTTGTGAGCGGTTGATGATTTTATTTAAAAAAGTGTTTGACGAGGTGGGGGGATGTCAGTAATATTCGCACCCCGTAACGGCACAGAGGCTAACGCTTTAAGGTCGGTACGACAGTCGGTGAGTGGCGCAGCTTGGTAGCGCACTTGTTTTGGGTACAAGGGGTCGCAGGTTCAAATCCTGTCTCACCGACCACTTTTTGCAGCGAAGATTCGCCAAGCGCCCGTAGCTCAGCTGGATAGAGCAACGGCCTTCTAAGCCGTGGGTCGCAGGTTCGAATCCTGCCGGGCGCGCCATGCGAGTCAGGTAGGTCCTGATAGCAAGGCTGAATTTTCGTATTTACACTGCTAAAATAAAGCGTGTAAATTGCAAACACACCCTATGGTGGGCGTAGCTCAGTTGGTAGAGCCCCGGATTGTGATTCCGGTTGTCGTGGGTTCAAGTCCCATCGTCCACCCCACTTTTTCGCGGAAGTGGTGGAATTGGTAGACACGCTGGATTTAGGTTCCAGTGCTTCACGGCGTGAGAGTTCAAGTCTCTCCTTCCGCACCATATTTTCAAGCTTTATCAAAAGCTTAACGTAAGCATTCCAGTCGGTGAGTGGCGCAGCTTGGTAGCGCACTTGTTTTGGGTACAAGGGGTCGCAGGTTCAAATCCTGTCTCACCGACCATTTATGCTTTCTTCGATTCAGTAAATACTTTTAGCTAGGAGTGATAAATCCTCTATGGGCTAGGGTATGAGTCGACATTAACTACCGAGTAGCTATGTAAGATCCTGACAGCTCGGTAGGTGCTTATGTGTTTCTCAATTCACACATAAGTCTGAACAGGATTACTATGGTGGGCGTAGCTCAGTTGGTAGAGCCCCGGATTGTGATTCCGGTTGTCGTGGGTTCAAATCCCATCGTCCACCCCACTTTTTTGCGGAAGTGGTGGAATTGGTAGACACGCTGGATTTAGGTTCCAGTGCTTCACGGCGTGAGAGTTCAAGTCTCTCCTTCCGCACCATATTTAAAGCTCTCGCAGGGCTTTTCAAAAAGATATATCTGTCGGTGAGTGGCGCAGCTTGGTAGCGCACTTGTTTTGGGTACAAGGGGTCGCAGGTTCAAATCCTGTCTCACCGACCATTATCTTTCTCTCCTCTTTATTCACTGCTCAATAAATTCGCATAAATTCTGTCTTTTTCACTATTTAAGCTATTAGTTTCGCTATTTGGTCAAAATGCGTTCAAATGGTTGTTACAAACTTGTGTTTGCCTCTCGACTCTTGTGGTATGCGGCTGTATACTACCGCGTCTTTTTTTAACCAGTACGTTTGTTTCAGGTTGGCTTTTTGACACAATTTCGTGTCCTAACTTTGATTTTATAAACGTCGAATAACGACCTCTACCCCGGCGTGATATGCAACTCTTGCATGACGGGAGAGGGGATTGAGAACAAAACGCCTACAGAGGCGTATAGTTGAGGTAACATAATGCAAGTTTCAGTCGAGACGACCCAGGGTTTAGAACGCCGTCTTACTATCACCGTTCCATCTGACACGGTTGATTCAGCAGTTAAGTCACGTCTACAGCAATTGGCGAAAACACAACGCATCAACGGCTTCCGTCCAGGTAAAGTTCCTGTAAGCGTAATCAAAAAGCGTTTCGGCCAAGCTGTTCGCCAAGAAGTTGCTGGCGATGTTATGCAGCAAAACTTCTACCAAGCAGTGATTCAAGAGAAAATTCAGCCTGCCGGTATGCCGAAGTTTGAACTGACTAAAGACGAAGACGGTCAGGACCTAGAATTCACAGCATCTTTCGAAGTTTACCCAGAAGTAGAAGTAAAAGGTGTTAGCGATATCGAAATCGAAAAGCCAGTAGTAGAAATTACTGACGAAGATCTAGATAACATGATGGAAACACTTCAGAAGCAGCACGCAACTTGGAAAGAAGTTAAGCGTAAAGCGAAGAAAGACGACAAAGTTATCATCGACTTTGTTGGTTCTATCGACGGTGAAGAGTTTGAAGGTGGTAAAGCAGAAGACTTCGCTCTTGAGCTAGGTAAAGATCGCATGATCCCTGGTTTCGAAAAGCCTCTTGTTGGCGCGAAAGCGGGTGAAGAAGTGACTATCGAAGTAACTTTCCCTGAAGACTACCACGCAGAAAACCTAAAAGGTAAAGATGCAGTTTTCCAAACTACCGTTAAGAAAGTAGAAGGCTTAAACCTTCCAAAAGTTGACGAAGAGTTTGCTAAACTATTCGGTGTTGAAGAAGGCGGTGTTGACGCGCTTAAAGCAGAAGTTCGTAAGAACATGCAGCGTGAACTAAACCAGACGCTAAAAGCGCAAGTTAAAGAAGACGTTATTGCTAAGCTAGTTGAAGCTAACGAGATTGATATTCCTCAAGCGCTTATCGATCAAGAAGTGAACGCACTTCGCGAGCAAGCCAAACAACGTTTCAGCCAACAAGGCGGTGGTCAGAACCTTCCAGACCTACCAGCTGAATTGTTTACTGACAACGCTAAACGTCGCGTATCTATTGGTCTTCTTCTAGGTGAAGTGATCAAGCAGAACGAACTTAAAGCAGACGAAGCTAAAGTTAACGAGATGATCGAAACTGCTGCTTCAGCGTATGAAGATCCGCAAGAAGTTGTTGATTACTACAACAACAACCAAGAGCTTATGCAACAAATGCAGAACGTTGCACTAGAAGAACAAGCTATTGAGTGGGTTCTTGAGCAAGCAAAAGTTACCGAAGTAACTAAAGCTTTTGACGAGGTTATGAACAAACAGGCGTAATTTTTTACTGTCTGATTGACATTACTTGTCAGCAACTGCTTAAATGCTCGGAGCCTTCCGAGCATTTTTGTTTTTAACGCTAGATAATCAAGGTAGCTATGACTAATACCCCGTTTGACCCAATGAATGCACTTGTCCCTATGGTTGTTGAGCAAACCTCTAAAGGTGAGCGCTCATACGACATTTATTCTCGCCTATTGAAAGAAAACGTAATTTTCTTGGTAGGACAAGTTGAAGATCACATGGCCAACCTCATCGTTGCTCAAATGTTGTTCTTAGAAGCTGAAAACCCAGAGAAAGATATTTTCTTATACATTAACTCACCAGGCGGTTCGGTAACTGCTGGCATGGCAATTTACGATACGATGAAGTTTATCAAGCCAGACGTGAGTACAGTATGTATGGGCCAAGCTGCAAGCATGGGCGCATTTCTACTATCTGCAGGAGCAAAAGGTAAGCGCTACTGTCTACCTAACTCGCGCGTAATGATTCACCAACCGCTTGGTGGCTTCCAAGGTCAGGCATCTGATTTTGAAATACACGCGAAAGAAATTCTGTCTATTAAAGAGAAATTGAATCGCCTTATGGCGGACCATACTGGTCAAGACTATGAAAAAGTCGCGCGTGACACAGACCGTGATAACTTCTTGAGTGCAACTGAAGCAAAAGAATATGGCCTTGTTGACCAAGTTTTAGCAAATCGATCTGACGTAGCCGCAACTAAGTAGTATAGTTATAGTAGACCTGAGCCAGTGCATAGCACGTTTTGGTTTTCGGCTCAGGCAAGGCAGAGGCAAAAGTAATGAGTGATAAGCAAAGCGGTGACGGTGATAATAAGCTACTGTACTGTTCGTTTTGTGGCAAAAGCCAACACGAAGTAAGAAAGTTAATAGCAGGCCCGTCGGTATTCATTTGCGACGAGTGTGTTGAGTTATGTAACGATATCATTCGCGAAGAAATTAAGGAAATCGCGCCTAAGCAAAAGCAGGACGCTTTACCTAAACCAAGCGAAATTCATGCTCACCTAGACGATTACGTTATCGGGCAAGAACATGCAAAGAAGGTATTATCAGTAGCGGTGTATAACCACTACAAGCGCTTGCGCAATGGCGACGTTCACGAAGGCGTAGAACTTGGCAAAAGTAATATTTTGCTAATAGGGCCTACCGGTAGTGGTAAAACGCTGCTAGCAGAAACCCTAGCGCGCCTGCTTGATGTTCCGTTCACCATGGCTGACGCAACCACGCTAACTGAAGCTGGCTACGTGGGCGAAGACGTTGAGAACATCATCCAGAAGTTACTGCAGAAGTGCGACTATGACGTAGAAAAAGCGCAGCGCGGAATTGTTTACATCGATGAAATCGATAAGATTTCTCGTAAGTCAGACAACCCATCTATCACTCGTGACGTTTCGGGTGAAGGTGTACAGCAAGCGCTTCTAAAGCTGATTGAAGGTACGGTTGCGTCTGTTCCTCCGCAAGGTGGACGTAAGCACCCACAGCAGGAATTCCTGCAGGTTGATACCTCTAAGATATTGTTCATCTGTGGTGGTGCGTTTGCTGGTCTTGATAAAGTTATTGAGCAACGCGCACAAAAAGACACGGGTATTGGATTTGGTGCTACGGTTAAGTCGAAAGACAACGGCAAACAAATCAGCGAACTGTTTAAGCAAGTTGAGCCTGAAGACTTAGTGAAATATGGTTTGATTCCAGAGTTCATTGGTCGTCTACCGGTAGTAACAAGCCTTGAAGAGTTGAATGAAGAAGCACTAATTCAAATTCTACGCGAGCCTAAGAATGCAATCACCAAGCAATATGGTGCATTGTTCTCGATGGAAGATGTAGAGCTAGAGTTCCGTGACGATGCACTTAATGCTATTGCCAAAAAGGCTATGGATCGTAAGACAGGCGCACGTGGTCTTCGCTCAATCGTTGAAGCGGTTTTGCTTGATACTATGTACGACCTTCCTTCAATGGAAGACGTGAGCAAAGTTGTTATTGATGAAACCGTTATTCGCGGTGAATCAAAACCTATCTTGATTTACGACAGCAACGAAAAGAAAGCCGCCTCTGAATAGATGCTGGTTTTGTGAAAAAAGGCCCTTCAGGGCCTTTTTTTGTTTTTAACAGCTAAAGTTTCAGACTTCGTTGTCTAATCTGATCGACGTTTAATCAAGGGGTATACCTTGAAAGTGGATGATATTTGAGCGGTTAAAACAATTCTCGCTATCCTTTCTACTAGATTTTTGAGTTTAGTATTGCCATTCGAGGCAAAATCGATAATGGTTATACTAAGGTCAACAGGCCCTGGAGCAGGGAAGGTAAGGTTAAGGAATTAATGCACTTTAATAAGTTTCGATTGAACTTTGCTCTTGCATCCCCATATAAAAATGACATTTCAAACTAATTGAGAACAAGTATGACAGTTGAGCGTGAAAATCGCATTGAAATTCCTGTGCTTGCCTTGCGGGACGTGGTTGTTTACCCGCATATGGTCATACCCCTATTTGTTGGGCGTGAGAAATCAATTCGTTGTCTAGAAGCGGCAATGGATAATGACAAACAAATTTTTCTAGTAGCACAAAAAGACGCTGGCGTAGATGAGCCTGAAGCGGACGACATCTATACCGTCGGTACTATTGCTACTATCCTACAACTTCTAAAGCTACCCGACGGTACGGTTAAAGTGCTGGTGGAAGGTAGTGTACGCGGTGAAATTGAAAGCTATAAGCAATCAGAGCCATTCTTTGTTGCTAATGTAGACAAACTAACTGATGAAGAGATTGATGAGAGCGAACAAGAAGTGCTTATTCGCTCTGCGGTTTCTCAGTTTGAAGGCTATGTAAAGCTAAACAAAAAAATTCCACCAGAAGTACTGACATCACTAAATGGCATTGAAGATGCGCCTCGTTTAGCCGACACCATGGCTGCACATATGCCTCTTAAGCTTACTGAAAAGCAAAAAGTGTTAGAGATGCAGGGCGTTAATGAGCGTCTTGAATATCTGATGGCGCTGATGGAAGGCGAAATTGATTTGCTGCAGGTCGAAAAGAAAATTCGTACCCGCGTTAAAAAGCAAATGGAAAAGAGCCAGCGCGAGTACTATTTGAACGAGCAGATGAAGGCTATTCAGAAGGAGTTGGGTGAACTGGATGACGCACCTGACGAATTTGAAGCGTTATCTAAAAAGATAGCCGACGCTAAAATGCCTAAAGAAGCGGAAGATAAAGCGAAAGCTGAACTTCAAAAGCTTAAGATGATGTCACCAATGTCTGCAGAAGCTACCGTGCTTCGAAGCTACATTGACTGGCTGACTAACGTGCCTTGGAACAAGCGCTCGCCGGTGAAGAAAGATCTTTCCCGCGCAGAAGGTGTGCTTAACGAAGACCACTACGGCCTTGAGAAAGTGAAAGAGCGCATTCTTGAGTATTTAGCCGTTCAGCAGCGTGTTAAAAAGCTAAAAGGCCCAATTCTGTGCCTTGTTGGCCCTCCAGGTGTAGGTAAAACTTCATTAGGCCAGTCGATTGCTAAAGCGACAGGTCGCAAATATGTGCGTATGGCACTAGGTGGCGTGCGTGACGAAGCTGAAATCCGTGGTCACCGTCGTACTTACATTGGTTCATTGCCAGGTAAGCTAGTTCAAAAAATGGCGAAAGTAGGGGTCAAAAACCCGCTTTTCCTACTTGATGAAATCGATAAGATGTCATCGGATATGCGAGGCGACCCTGCGTCAGCGCTCCTTGAAGTACTAGATCCAGAGCAAAACAGCAGCTTTAGTGACCATTATCTGGAAGTCGACTACGACCTGTCAGATGTTATGTTCGTAGCCACCTCTAACAGCATGAATATTCCAGGCCCATTACTTGACCGTATGGAAGTGATTCGTCTATCTGGCTACACAGAAGACGAAAAACTCAATATTGCGAAGAACCATTTAATTGGTAAGCAAATGGAACGTAATGGACTTAAAGCGAAGGAGTTGGAAATTACCGATTCTGCCGTGATTGGTATGATTCGATACTATACCCGTGAAGCCGGGGTTCGTAGCTTAGAGCGTGAAGTGTCGAAAGTATGCCGTAAAGCGGTAAAAGATATCTTGCTTAAGAAGAGCAAAGACAAAGTAGTCGTAACTCAGGATAATCTTAAAGATTATCTTGGTGTTCAACGCTTTGACTACGGTAAAGCCGACAAAGACAATCAAATTGGACAAGTTACAGGACTTGCTTGGACGCAGGTAGGTGGTGACTTACTGACCATTGAAACAACATCGGTTCCGGGCAAAGGCAAAATGACATCAACGGGTTCGTTAGGTGATGTCATGCAAGAGTCTATTAAGGCTGCTATGACGGTGGTAAGAAGTCGTGCAGAAAAGCTTCGCATAAACGATGACTTCTACGAGAAACGTGATATTCACGTGCACGTACCTGAAGGTGCTACGCCGAAAGATGGCCCTAGCGCAGGTATTGCTATGTGTACTGCACTTGTCTCATCACTTACGGGTAACCCTGTGAAGTGCGATGTAGCCATGACCGGTGAAATCACCCTACGTGGTGAGGTGCTTGCTATTGGTGGACTTAAAGAAAAACTACTAGCAGCGCATCGAGGCGGCATTAAGACTGTCGTTATTCCAAAAGATAACGAGCGTGATTTGGAAGAAATTCCAGACAACGTGAAGAAAGATTTATCAATCCATCCGGTTAAGTGGATTGATGAAGTTCTTGATATTGCACTGCAGGAACCTGTAGAAAGTGTCAAGGTGGTTAAAAAATAACTTAATCGACTGGCTACAATCCTTTGTTTTTAAAGGCGTGTAGCCGTTTTTTTGCTATAAAATTGCAATAAATGAACAAAAAATGTGCATTGAGCAAAAGAAAACCTGATTTTTTTAAAATTAGGGCTTTCAAGTCGCAAAAGTTGTGTTACCTTTAAATGGTATTCGCTTGAAGCCTTGCCACAAAAGGGATTGCAGCGATTCATTTAAAAAGTTAATTATTTGTGACTGAAGCTTGATGTTAATGATCAAGCTTGCTATAACGTCCAAGCAAAATCGTTTTGGATAAACAGTATAATAACAATCGAAGGGGATCTAATTGTGAACAAGTCTCAACTTATCGACCAAATCGCTGCTGGTGCAGACATTTCTAAAGCAGCTGCTGGCCGTGCTCTTGACGCATTCACTGACTCAGTAACTGCGGCGCTTAAAGACGGCGACCAAGTTGCACTAGTAGGCTTTGGTACTTTCTCAGTTCGCGAACGTTCAGCTCGCAGTGGCCGTAACCCACAAACTGGTGAGACTATTCAGATTTCAGCAGCGAAAGTTCCATCTTTCAAAGCTGGTAAAGCACTGAAAGACGCTTGTAACTAAGCACAAAAATTATAGAAAAAGGCGATGGCTAGTCCATCGCCTTTTTTATTTCTAAAACAAAGAATTCAATATTGGGGTCAGAGTAATGACTCTGACCCCAATATTTTAAGAGTAGAAATAACCCTACGAGGCTTGATGAGTTTTATACATGTCCTCGCAACGTTCGAACTTAACGAAAGACAGTACAAATAGTGTGTTTTGGTCGTTTATATTCGGCAGCATTGGGTTATAATCAGCGCTTATTTTATCTCGCACTCACGGATTTGTGATGGTTTGAGGTAACTGTAGTAAGCAACGGAGTTGAAGAACAATCATGCTAGAAAGAATCAGAGAAGGTTCTCAAGGCCCTTGGGCGATGGCGATTATCGCGCTTATCGTTTTAAGTTTCGTATTCGCAGGTGTAGGTAGCTACCTAACATCATCAGGTACTACTGCAGTAGCTACTGTTAATGGCGAAGAAATTTCGGCACAAGAACTAGAGCGTGCATATCAGAATCAGCGTGCACAAATGGAGTCACAATACGGCGAAAGCATCGCACAGCTTTTCTCTAGTGAGCAATACCTCGCAGATTTCAGAAGAAATGTACTGGACAGACTTGTTGCTGAAAAACTAATTCAGCAACAAGCGACGGACATGGGATTGCGCGTAAGTGATAAACAAATTCGCGAAACCATAACACAAATGCCTGAATTCCAGTTTGGTGGTCAGTTCGATAACGAACGTTTCCAAGCCATTCTTCGTCAAAACGGTTTTCAAGTAGCCGATTTCCGTGATTATCTGCGCGTTCAAATGACACAAAACCAGTTGGCTGCAGCGCTAACGAATTCTTCATTTGCGTTGGACGGTGAAGTACAGCAAGCGAATGCGCTACAGCGCCAAACTCGTGATGCGAAATACGTGCTAGTGAGCTCTGATGAATTTGCCGGCTCAATTGAAGTGACAGATGCGGATGTTGAAGCTTTTTATAATAACAACATCGCCTCTTTCGATACTGACGAGCAGGTTAAACTTGCTTACGTTAAGTTAAGTGTCGATGACTTGAAAGATCGCGTTTCGGTTGATGAAGAAGCGGTTCGTACGTACTACGAAAATAACCTGGGAAGCTACGGCAAAGAAGAAGAGCGACGTGTTTCTCATATTCTTATCGAAGCTGGCGATGATGCCGATGCAGCGAAAGCAAAGGCAGAATCATTAAAAGCAGAACTCGACAACGGTGCAGACTTTGCGGCTCTTGCAGAAGCAAACTCTGATGACACATTCTCTGCCGAAAACGGTGGTGACCTAGACTTCATTACGCCAGAAATGATGGACCCAGCGTTTGATGAAGCAGCTTTTGCTTTACAAAATGTTGGCGATGTATCCGACGTAGTTGAAACCGAGTTTGGTTTTCACATCATCAAGTTAACAGACTTAAAAGAAGCACAAGTTAAATCTTTCGATGAAGTAGCGGGTGAGATTCGCGATACGCTTCTTTATGACGCGGCTATGGAAAAGTACTTTGAGCTTCAAAATACGTTAGCTGAAATTGCGTTTGAAGTACCTGATACGCTAGAAGATGCAGCGAACGCGGTTGATTTGCCTGTGCAAGAGTCAGTGGTATTTAGTCGCAACACCGCACCTGCTGATCTAAGCTTCCCTGGTTTACTGGACGTTGCTTTCTCTTCTGAACTTATTGATGAAGGGCTTAATAGCGATATTATAGAACTAGACGACGAAACCGTTGTTGTTGCGCGTGTTATTGAGCATCAGCCTCAGCGTACTCAATCTCTTGAAGAAGTACGCGAAGGCATCGAAGCCTCTGTTAAGGCTGAAAAGTCAAAAGAAGCTGCAGAAGCTTGGGCGTTTGATATCGCACAAAAAGTGCGTGCTGGAGAAAGCGTTGAAAGCGAGCTAGCTGAAAAGTCTGTGTCTTGGGAAACAGCAGCGGCTGTTCCGAGAGCGGGCGGTACACTTGCACGTGCACTCGTTGACACGCTTTTCTCTCTTGCCCTTGAAGGCGAAGATAAAGTTGATGTTGCAACAATGGTAAACGGTGACGTTGCTGTTGTTATGCTTGAAAACGTTAACGCAGCACCAGAGCTTGAGAATGAGTTGGGTGAAAGCCTGAAGCAGCGCCTTGCTCAGGTACAAGGTCAGCGCGTTTATCAACAATATATTGATGCGCTTCGCGCAAATGCAGAAGTGACTATCTCACAGACGCTATAAGCACTGCTGCATAAAAGCTGTCGCTGCGACTAACAGTGACACCGGCAAATACTAAAAAGCCAGCCTCTTTCATAGATGCTGGCTTTTTTTTACAACACAGTGATTGGCTATTTATTTGAAGTGCGTTAGTTCGTTAAGAACAGCATCAGTGTATAAAATGCCGCAATAACACCAGATAACACGAATATGTACAGAAACCCTTGCTTGCCTTGCTCCAGAGTGTATTTATTGGCTTGTAAATAGCCAAACCAGAGTAGTGACAAAATAAGGGGTATTAAAACAATGATTTTTAACACAGTAATGCCTTTCTTTAAGTTATGTTCTAGTTATAACAACGCGCGTTGATTTAGACAAATCTTAACGAGCCAGTCCTAGTCGCCAACTCATCCATTGTCGCCTTCCTTGTTGTCATCCTTTATTATTTTTAACTTCAGGTTACCTTGTCCGCTGTCATGGCATTGTCGTAAATCTGTTATTGCCGTGTCACTTTACATTTGTGTAATAGACCCACGTTTCATAAAGGTTTCTTATGCATGTCAATTCAGCCTTTACCTTCCATAGCGCCAGCTCGCAGTATTTATTTTGCCGAAGTACTTATGGCAAGAGCGTCGATTACCCCAAAGGACGCTGGTTGCCAAAGTTACCTGATATACAAGCTCGAAAAGCTCGGTTTCTTTTGTGAGAAATACACAATTAATGGAGTGAGCAACCTCGTCGCAAGGTGGGGGCAGGGCACGAATCACTTTGCATTTAGCGGCCATACTGATGTTGTGCCCCCAGGTCCTCTTGATAAGTGGAAGTCACCGCCTTTTAGTCCCGTAATTAGCAAAAATAAATTATATGGACGTGGTGCTGCCGATATGAAAACAGGCATCGCAGCCATGCTAGCGGCAACAGAGCGAACCATTGATTCCCTAGATGGCAGTAAGGTTTCTTTCTGGTGGCTAATCACCAGTGATGAAGAAGGGGAGGCGGAGTGGGGCTCTAAATGGATAGCTGAGTATTTGGCATCTAAAAATGTCCAGCTTGATATGTGCCTAGTCGGTGAACCTTCTGCATCTGCATCAACCGGCGATACGATTAAGATTGGACGCAGAGGCTCACTTTCCGGCACTATCCATATTGCAGGAAAGCAAGGTCACGTGGCTTATCCAAAGACAGCGGTAAATGCTATCCACAAAGCGAGTAACGTGATTAATGCGCTAACACAGTACCCATTTGACAAGGGGAGTGATGATTTCCCTGGTACTACGCTTCAAATAACACACATGGACACAGGAAGCTTCACAGATAACATAGTGCCTAGTGCTGTTCGTATAGAGTTTAATGTCAGATATTCGTGGCAGTTTAATCAAAACAGTTTATCGGTATTGCTGCGCAGTATTATCAATAGTATTGATACAGAAGCCAAAGTTAGCTTTTCAAGACCCTGTGAAGCTTACTTGAGCAAGCCTAACAGTAACGCGGAGCACTGCTTAATTGCCTGCGTAGAAAAAGCGATAAAGGGCGCTACAGGGCGTTACCCTGTTATCAGTACATCTGGTGGTACTTCTGACGGGCGTTTTTTTGCTAGTGAGCACACACAAGTGGTTGAAGTGGGTGTGCCAAACACCACCATTCATCAAATAAACGAACACATTCATGTGTCTGATTTGCTCACTCTTGAAGATATTTATACCGACATTCTTAAGTATGTTGGCGAGCGATAACGACTTCTGAAATTTTCAGTAAAGCGGAAGGCCGTAAAATGAGAAAGGGAGCGTTTGTCAGAAGCTCCCTCTTCGCTTAGGCTGTGGCTTTAAGCTGAATATCGGTTAGATAGCGTTTGCGCTTTTTTTCGGTAAGCGTTTGCATATCAACCACCACCAGTCCGTCGATACAGTCGTTAAAATCTGGGTCGACATTAAAGCCTAAAAATGCCACCCCGCCGTCTTTAGCCACTTCAGAATACTGCTTATACAGCGTTGGTACGTTTACGCCCATGTTAGCCAGTAAATGCTTTAGCTGCGTAAATTCTGCCTTGTAATCGTTACCTGTAAATTGATGTAACGCGTCGTTCGCCATTTGATAAGGTCGCTTGCAGGTCGCTTCGCCAAACTTGGCAGGGAAGTACGTGGAATAGAATTGTACCAATAAATCTTTAGCGGGTTCAGGGTAGGCATTACTGAGTGACACCGCACCAAACAGATAGCGATACTTTGGGTAGCGGCTTAAAAATGCCCCGATACCAAACCACAAATAATCTAAACTACGCTTTCCCCAATAGCGAGGCTGGACAAAGCTTCGCCCTAGCTCTAAGCCTTCTTTGAAGAGTTTATCGTTGTCCTTACCGTAATTAAATAAGGTGGCAGAGTAGAGCCCGGTAGGGTGATCTGGCGCTGTCAAAAGCTCAGCATCGCCAAAGCGGTAGGCACCCACAATTTCTAAATCGTTGTCATCCCAAAGTACAAGGTGATAATAGTGGGAGTCGTACTGATCGATGTCTCTACGCTTGTTGGTACCTTCGCCCACGGCTCGAAACGCCACTTCGCGCAGGCGGCCAATCTCTCGCATAATCGGTGAACAGCTTTTGTGTTGGTATAGGTAAATAGATTTTCCGTCGCCAGTTTCACCTAAATGTTCGCAGTCTCGCATAGCGCGGGCCAGTTCTTTTCTGTCTTCTGGCATGGCAATAGAAGCCTGGGTTTCAAATACGCCTTTCTTGTTACTGCCAATACGATACAGATGGCGCTTAAACAGCTTTACCTGCTCTTTTAGCGGTATATTGGTTTGCTGGTACGCTTCAAATGGAATAAGTTCGCCAATGCGCATAGGTAAATGCTTCTTACGCTGTTTGAACATCTCTTTAACGAGCAGCGCGGTGGCTAATGGCTTGTATACCATGGACACGCCGTAAAAAAGCGGGCTATTTTTCGCGTCTATATAAACCGGCAATATCGGTGCTTTTGCTTGCTTTGCAATGCGTAAAAAACCTGTGTGCCATCTGGTGTCGCGAACACCTTGTGGGCGTAATCGAGAAACTTCACCGGCTGGGAAAATCAGTATGGCGCCGTCGCTGTTAAGGTGTTTTTGAATTGCCGATAAATGCTGTTTTGGTGTGCCTCCCTGCATATTGTTTACAGGTAACAGCATATCGTGAAGCGGTTCAATGGCCATAAGCATTTCATTGGCGACCACTTTCAAGTCGTGACGTACTTCACTAACCAGCTTTATAAGCGCAAGTGCGTCGAGTGAGCCAATCGGATGGTTAGCAATAATCACCACTCTACCTTCACTTGGAATGCGTTCTTTTTCTACATCGCGGGTGGAGTAGCTGATATTAAAATATTCCAGCACTTGCTCTACGAAATCGATATCTTCGTAATGCGGATATGCTTCACCAAATTCGGTAATTTCACGTTCGTGAAGAAGGTGCCTTAAGACGAATGACAGCGACTTAAATAGAATGGGGTTATTTGCTACTTGAGGGTAATGCTTGTTCAGTACGTCGTTTACAGTAAACATAGAACCTGTTTCTCTTCCGGTTTTGGCGAACAATAGCAGGGCAATGTGACGCTTTTCACACAGTTTCATGGCAGTTATTTGACAGTGTTAAAAAGTTGTAACTATGACCTGCTGACCAATCTATGAGGCACAGGTCAGCAGGCCCTAACCTTGATGGATGGGGTTGGAATTCACCTGTTGCTTGGTGAATAGCAAAAGTCAGGGGCCGTTACAGCCCCATTTGTGTAATGCCAGCTATGCTGCTTCTGAGCGAGAGGTTTTGGTTGTAATTGGTGTTACGGTGGCTGACTCTAATGAATCAAGGTAATGAATAAGAGATAAGTTACCGTTCACGTCTTCTGACAGTGCACTGCAGTTTTCTATCCAGTCCCCATCATTAATGTAGTGAATGCCGTTTTCAAAGCTGCTTTCAGGGTGATGAATATGGCCACACACAACACCGTCGAGCCCCATTTCATCGGCGCGCCTGCAGCATGCTTCTCGATAACGGGCGATGGCTTCATTCGCTCCTTTAATGTGTTTTTTAATATAGCCCGCAAGTGACCAGTATTCTCGCTTGCGCCACGCGCGTAGGCGATTAAACTCTCTATTTAGAAAAAGCAAAAGGTCGTAACCTTTATCGCCAATCCACGCATGGAATTTGCCCATAGTTACATCGCCATCGAACTGATCGCCATGTAAGACTAAATAACGCTTCCCTTGTGCTGTGGTGTGAACCAACTCTCGCTCTATTTCTATATCACCGAAAGCCATACCAGAATAAGACTGAATTGGTTCATCGTGGTTGCCGGGTAAGTACACCACACGCGTGCCGTCTTGGCTCATTTGCATGAATTTGTGCATGACTTGATTGTGCGCCTGTGGCCAGCGAAATTGCTTGGTCATTTGCCACATGTCAACGATATCTCCCACCAAATAGAGGGTGTCTACAGTGATGCTATTAAGAAAGGAAAGTAAGTATTCAGCTTTGCAGTCGCGATTTCCTAAATGGATATCAGAAAGCCAAAGTGTTCGATAGTGTGTCTTTTTCATAGCGGTTTCCCAAAGCGATGCCTTGGATCGTCACTATAGGTTTGCAAATTGACACTACCGTGACGCTTGCTTGACCATTGTGTTACAGCAACACAAATACGCGCTATAACCCCAACTTACTCGCCACGTCTAAAAGCCTATCTCGCATCCATACATTCACTAAGTCTTCATCGGCGTGTTTGTGCCAGTACATGTGTACGGGGAGTGGGGGGACGTCAAATGGAAGGGGCAGAATTTCGATATCGAATTTATTACTGAATTGTTGGGCGAATCGCGTTGGCATGGTCAGCAAAAGATCGCATTGGCTAACTACGTTAACGGCGGCATAGTAGTGTTCACACTGCAATGCGATGTTCCGATGTAAATTGTGCTGAGCAAGGGCTAGATCTACCGTATCTAGTTTAGAGTCTTTTAAAGATACAAGCGCATGCTGTGCAACTGAGTAGCTCTTGATACTCGGGTTATCTACGTAGCTATTGCTAGGCGCGCATACCACGACAAACGTTTCTTCGCAGATAAACTGTGAACGAATGTCACGGCTGGTGGGAACTAACGCGTCAATTACGATATCAAGCTCTTTAGCGGCTAACGCGGGAGCAAGCTCGGGCCAGGTAACCTGCCTGCTATTCACCGTGATATTAGGAGTATGTTTAACAAGCTCAGGAATAAGTACCGGAAAAAATATAGATTCTAAAACATCTCTTAAGCCAAGGTTCACCTGACGGGGTTTATCACTTATATCAAAGCCCACTTTACCTTTTAATGTACTTTCAAGGGTTTCTATTGATTTCACAACCGATGTAATAATGCCTTGGCAAAACGGGGTAGGCACAACTTGTCGTCCATGACGAATAAACAGCGGATCATCAAATTTCTCTCGCAGACGACCTAAGGCATGACTCACTGCAGGCTGAGTAATATGCAGTGCGTTGGCGGCTTTCGTAATGCTGCCTTGCTCGTAGACCGCGCGCAGCACAACAAATAAATTTAGGTCTAATTTTCCATGCATATTATTTATGGGTTTCCATAATAAGGCATCATTTTTATTTATTATTAAACAGAGTACACTGGCTTAAATGTTAATAAAAGGTTTCTTTAATAGAGGCTTCTTTTGTAAGGGGCGTGTGTATGCAGGCATCTGTACTTACCGAGGTGTTGTTACCTCTCGCTTTGGCATTTGTTATGTTTGGTATGGGGCTAACGCTAACTCTTGCTGACTTTGCTCGGCTACTTAAAGCACCTAAAGCAGTAATAACGGGTTTTATAGGGCAAATTATATTGCTGCCTATGTTGGCGCTAGGACTGTGCTTTGTTTTTGGTCTACCCGATTATATTGCGGTTGGTGTCATGGTTTTAGCGGCATGCCCAGGCGGCACGACCAGTAATTTAATCAGCCACATCGCAAAAGCAAATCTGGCCCTTTCAGTAAGCTTAACCGCTATTTCTACCATCGCTTGCGTTTTCTCAACGCCCTTTATCATTCTATTTGCTCTTGATTACTTTGTAAAAGAAAACGCGCCAGACTTTTCTATTATTCAAACAGTGATAGGGCTGGTTGGTATATCAATTGTACCGGTCATTTTAGGCATGACCATTCGTCGCTTTAACAGCAGGTTTGCTACTAAAACTGAAAGTTTCTTTCGGCAGTTTTCTATGTACTTCATGTTGCTTATGATTGTGGGCGTGCTGGTTTCAGAAAGAAACAATTTAGCCGCGTCCTTTGAAAGCGCGTTTTTGGTTTGCTTAACGTTAAATTTATCATCGGTATTGTTAGGGCTCGGGCTTGCTAAGCTTTCAAACCTAGCATTTAAAGACTCGCTCACGCTGGCCATTGAAATAGGCGTGCAAAACGCGGCGCTTGCAATGCTGATATGTATTACCTTTTTAGATGCACCTGATTACGCGATTGCACCTGGTGTATATGGCGTAGCAATGTACATCGGGCCCGCACTATTGGCCCTGTGGGCAAAACGAAAAATGCGTAACGAACAGCCATCAGTGTCACTGCAAAAGACGGAATCAGTTTGATTGGATTGATAAGGCGGTCAATTAGAGAGAATAGTGAAGTACTGATTAGCGCTTAACACAATAAAGCGCAACTAAACATAAACGCCGATACAAGAATAATGAAACAAGAACAGTTAGGAAACACATCATGCGCGTATTGATTACCGGTGGCGCTACCGGCTTAGGTCAGGCCATTTCCCTTAAGTGGGCGGAAAAGTGGGCAGGCAAAGACGAGGGGTTAGATATTTGCATTGCCGATATTAACCAAGAAAGAGGCGATGAAACAGTAAATACGCTATCCGCCCAAGGTGCCAATGCGTTTTACATCCATTGCGATATAACCTCTGAAAATGATGTTCAAACGTTAGCGAACACCTTGGAAACTCGCTGGGGCGGTGTTGACACTGTGTTTAACAATGCGGGTGTTGCTTCTGGTGGCAGCCTTTTAGATGAGAGCATTGAGCAGTGGCAGTGGGTGTTTGATATTAATGTGTTAGGCATGGTGAGAGTCAGTCGTGCCCTCTTACCGTTAATGCGAGAGCAAGGCGGTGGCTATTTCATTAATATTGCATCTCAAGCGGGGCTAACGCCTATTCCTTATATGGGAAGTTATAACGCGGTTAAAGCTGCAGTCGTGTCGTTTTCTGAAACCATGAAGTTGGAATTAGCACCTGACAATATTGACGTTAGTGTAGTTTGTCCAAGCTTCTTCAAAACGAATTTAGATGAGTCGATGCGAAGCAGCAACCCAGCGTCGCACAAGATGCTCAATAAATTCTTTGCCAAAGCAGACATGACGAAAGAAGACGTGGCTGAGTCCATATTTCAGCAAGTCGATAAAAAGCAGTTTCTAATTCTTACCCATAAACTGGGTAAACGCGCTTTTCTGTTAAAGAAGCTGCTGCCAACCCAGCGCTATATCAAAAATATGCTCAATCAAACGAAGATGATGAAGCGTGCAATGGAAAAGCAAAGTTAAGCAAAATTAGGTAAAACGGAAACGCGCTCACCTGTGTTTGTCGCCAAGCTATCTGAAGATAATTGTCGAGCTGCTCTTGTACAGGCACAAACAGAAGTATCTTCTAGCCAAAGATTGTGAGTTAGCACTTTGAATAGGCCCTTTGAAACAGAATTACAAGAAGATTGAGATATGCAACAACAGGTCGTAGATAAAGCTGACAGCGTACGTGCAGGCGAAGAGCTAGACGTGAACGCTGTACACAATTGGCTTAAGGAAAATATTAGTGCCTCCAGTCCATCATTGAAGGCCATGATACAAAGTAGCGATAGCTTGCCTCAAGTCACCCAGTATTCTGGGGGCGCTTCTAATTGGACGTACTGCTTGGACTATCAAGGCAGTAAACAAAACCAGAGCGAACAAACGTCGTTAATTTTGCGTCGGGCACCGGCAGGTACTAAAGCCAAAGGGGCTCACGATATGGGGCGGGAGTTTCGATTACAGCATGCGTTAAAGCCTGTTTACCGCTATGTGCCAGAAATGCTTGGACTTTGTGAAGACGAGAGCGTTATAGGCACAGAGTTTTACGTAATGGAGAAGTTTACCGGCGTGATACCACGTAAGAACTTACCCAAAGGCTTAAACACGTCTGAGCAGCAAACCAAACAGCTCTGCACTAATGTACTTGATAGCTTAATCGAGCTTCATAAAGTGGATTATAAGAAAGCGGGGCTTGAGCACTTAGGTAAAGGTGCTGGCTACATAGAACGCCAAATAAGCGGGTGGAGCGAACGCTATAGTAAAGCAAAAACCTGGAATGTCCCCTCGGGTAAAAAAATAATGCGCTGGCTAGAAAACCACATGCCCGCTAATGAACGCATTTGTATTACCCACAATGACTTTCGGTTCGACAACGTGGTGTTAAAGCCAGATAACTATACGCAAATTATCGGTGTGTTGGATTGGGAACTGGCGACCTTGGGCGACCCGCTTATGGACTTGGGTAATACCTTGGCGTATTGGGTACAAGCGGATGATGACTTTTTGGCCCAATCAACGCGCCGCCAGCCTACTCACTTACCCGGTATGCTAACTCGAAAGCAGGTGGTTGCGTACTACTGCAAAGAGATGGAAATAGATGTAGATGATTTTACCTTTTACGAGGTATACGGGCTTTTCCGTTTAGCCGGTATTGCCCAGCAAATCTACTATCGATACCACCACAAGCAAACCAATAATCCAGCGTTTAAAAACTTTTGGATCTTCATTCATTACTTAATGTGGCGTTGTAATAAGGCCATAAAAGCATCAGGAAAACGATAATGACAACAAGACGTAATATTCTGATCACAGGCGCGAGTTCAGGCCTAGGCAAGGGAATGGCGATTGAGTTTGCCAAACAGGGTTGTAACCTAGCCCTCTGCGCAAGACGCTTTGAGAATTTAGAAAAATTGAAAGACGAATTGCATTCAATTAACCCAAACATTGATGTGTATATTCGCTCGCTGGATGTCAATGATCACGATGCGGTTTTTGAAGTATTCGACGCATTCAAAGCCGACATGGGAACCCTTGATAGAGTCATTGTAAACGCAGGCATGGGCAAGGGCGCGTCTATTGGCACTGGGTATTTCCACGCTAACAAGCAAACGGCGGTGACTAACTTTGTGTCGGCGCTAGCACAATGTGAAGCGGCAATGGCTATCTTTAGGGCACAAAATAGTGGTCATCTTGTGACGATTTCATCTATAAGCGCGGTGCGCGGGTTTAGACGCGCCATGACTGTATACGCGGCAACAAAAGCAGGGCTTACATCAATGACCGAAGGCATTCGAATGGATGTAATGAATACGCCAATTAACGTCACCTGTATTCACCCCGGTTTTATTCGCAGCGAAATAAACGAAAAAGTAGAGAAAGTACCGTTTATTGTTGATACCGATGTGGGCTGTCGTGCGATGGTCAATGCAATCAATAAAGAAAAAGCGAATGCGTTTGTGCCAAGCTGGCCTTGGGCCATCCTTCACTGGATCATGCGTATTGCACCGGCAAGCTCAATAAGAAAAATGAGCTGATAAGCGGATAGCTGGGATGTGAACACACCGCAAAGACTGTAACAGAGCTCGCCTAGTGGTGGGCTTTATGCCTTTAAGTCTAAATTTGGAATCAGTAACCCATGCTAATTAGCGTCGATTACAGATACAAAAAAAGCGCCGAAGGGCGCTTTTTTAACTACTAATCGTAAAGATTAACCTAGTGCTTTGATTTGTGCAGCTAGACGGCTCTTATGACGAGCAGCTTTGTTCTTGTGAATCAAGCCTTTAGTAGCCATTCTGTCAAGTACTGGAGTAGCAGCAGTAAGTGCAGCTTGTGCCGCTTCTTTGTCACCGCTTGCAATTGCAGCGATAACTTTCTTGATGCTTGTACGAGTCATTGAACGACGGCTAGCGTTGTGCTGACGACGCTTTTCGGCTTGGATTGCACGCTTCTTAGCAGACTTAATGTTAGCCAAGGTGTAACTCCCAAAATAAATTCATGTCAAAAACGAGGGTGCGGATTGTGCCTACCAAACGCCCAAATGTCAAACGATTTAAAACTTAAATCGTTCCGCGTTAAAACGCGCAAGCTATTGAACACAAAGTATGCTCAACACGTTGCACATTCTTTGCGACATTTCTCTGCGACATTTTTTGAAAGAGATTCGTAGTGATATTCTTTCAAGACATTTTAGCGATAGACATGCATAAACGACAGCACCCCATACCGGGCGCGGATTATAACAAGAAAGTTGTTAAAGATGCACAACTATTTTGAAGAAATCGTTTCGCCTGCGATAGCCTTTAGTTATTATGGCTCGCTTGCAACCAAGCGTTGCCGCTTTGCGCTTAGCAGATGCCTTTGACTATCTTTCAAATGGCTGATGCTATTCAGCCTATTCTTTACCTCTTATTGGAAGTGTGACGTGTCACGGAAGTTAATAAAATCTGGTCTTATCGTCAGTATTATGACCTTGGTCTCGCGAGTATTAGGCTTGGTACGTGATGTTGTTGTTGCCAAGCTTATGGGCGATGGGGCAGCCGCTGACGTATTTTTCTTTGCTAACAAAATTCCTAATTTTCTTCGCCGTCTATTCGCCGAAGGTGCATTTGCGCAAGCGTTTATTCCGGTATTAACCGAAGTTCACGAGAACGACGATAAAAAGCAACTCAGAGAGTTCGTTGCAAAAGTCAGCGGTACGTTGGGCGCTATTGTTTTTGTAGTTTCTATCATAGGGGTAATAGCATCTCCTGTTTTGGCGGCGTTATTTGGTACAGGCTGGTTTGTGGCGTGGCTCGAGGGGGACGAGGCCGGAGATAAGTTTGTACTTGCGTCGACCATGTTGAAAATTACTTTTCCTTATTTAGCGTTTATCTCTCTGACTGGGTTGGCAGGGGCGATACTCAATACGCTCAATAAGTTTGCGGTTGCTGCCTTTACCCCTGTTTTACTTAACGTATGCATTATTGCATGCGCAATATACTTAGCACCTACGCTGGAGCAACCCGCATACGCGCTAGCGTGGGGTGTGTTTATCGGCGGTATCGTACAGTTCTTGTTTCAACTACCGTTTTTGTTCAGGGCAGGGCTCTTGGTAAAGCCAAAGTGGGGCTGGCATGACGAAAACGTGGTAAAAGTACGCACCCTGATGATCCCTGCCTTATTCGGTGTGTCAGTAGGGCAAATCAATTTGTTGTTTGATACCTTCATCGCCAGCTTTTTAGTTACCGGTTCTATTAGCTGGTTATACTATTCAGACAGGCTGCTTGAATTTCCCCTAGGGTTGTTTGGTATTGCCATCGCAACAGTCATTTTACCTACGCTATCCCGAAACCACGTCAGTAATAACCCCAAAGCGTTTGCTGCGAATATCGATTGGGCGTTTCGCATGGTGTGTTTATTGGGCATACCTGCTGCAGTGGGACTTGGCGTGATGGCAAGGCCTATTTTGACCGTTATTTTTCAGCGCGGCGCGTTTACTGCTGAAACCGCTATTATGGCGTCTTACTCGCTTACCGCGTACTCGTTTGGCTTGCTCAGCTTTATGCTGGTAAAAATTCTCGCGCCAGGGTTTTACTCCCGCCAAGACACCAAGACGCCAGTGAAATTTGGTATTTGGTGTATGGTCGCAAACATGGTGTTTAACCTTATTTTAGCGATTCCGTTTGGTTATGTAGGGCTTGCTGTCGCTACCAGTATGTCAGCTACGCTTAACGCCGCTTTGCTTTATATAACACTGCATAGACAAGGTGTATTTGCGTTAAGCCGCACATCGGTTTTGTTTATTGCCCGTGTGGTTATTGCAAGTGCTGCCATGGGCGGGCTTATTTATTATCGCGATCAAGGCTTAGCTTTCTTTGAATTGTCTCTTCCCGCCCAAATGGTAGAGGTAGGAATAACCATTTCTCTGTCGGTTATATTGTTTGTGACCACCATGGTGGTGCTGGGCATGCGACCCAGACATTTCAGAAGCGGCGGCGATTAGTATTCAATAGATGCGAAATAGCGCATGGAGTCAGAATGGCCCGTGTGCTTGGTATTGTGCTCGCGGTCGGCTATAATCGCGAGCTTTGATTTTCTAGCAGTTAAAAGGTAGTGGCTAACAGTGGAATTTATCCGCGGGCTAAACAATGTAAAACCGCACCATAAAGGGTGTGTGCTCACTATTGGCAAGTTCGACGGCGTACACCGTGGTCATCAAGCTGTGTTGGCTAACGTGCTTGAAAAAGCGAAATCGCTATCACTTCCTGCCACCGTAATGGTGTTCGAACCGCAGCCTGAAGAAGTCTTTATGCCCGATAAAGCACCAGCGCGTATAAGCCCTCTTCGCGAAAAGTACGAATTGCTGCGCCAACAAGGTGTCGACAGGCTGCTTGCTGTGCGATTTAACGCGGAGTTTGCTAAGCAAAGTGCCGATACCTTTGTCCACGATTTACTGGTGGACAAACTGGGTGTTAAATTTCTTGTTGTTGGCGACGATTTCCGTTTTGGCAATGGCCGCAAAGGGGATTTCGAAATGCTTGAGGCGGCAGGTCGCCAATATGGTTTCGAAGTAGTAAGCACCCACAGTTTTACCATGCATGCCCATCGAATAAGCTCTACCGCGGTGCGAGAAGCATTGGCTGACAGCGATTTTGGTTTGTCTACCGAAATGCTAGGGCGCCCGTTTGCTATTCACGGTAGGGTGGTTCACGGCGAGAAAAAAGGTCGCACCATTGGTTTTCCCACCGCGAATGTTATGCTAAAACGCCAAAAAACGCCAATTCACGGCGTGTTCGCAGTTCGTGTCGACGTAGATGGTAAACACTATAACGGCGTTGCGAACATTGGTACCCGTCCTACTGTTAACGGGGTAAGAAACCAGTTAGAAGTCCATATTTTTGATTTGTCATCTGACCTATACGGCAAGCCTATTACGGTGTTTCCGATGGCAAAAATAAGAGATGAAATTAAATTTGATTCTTTTGAGGCGTTGAAAGATCAAATTCAAGCAGATGCAGCACAAGCGCGTCTGTTATTAGCATAGTTAAACGTGATAAAGTCACGAAAAGTTTCTGCGCGTATCAGTTTTATTGAGCTTGATTTTTTAAACGTGGATCCTTGTTCGCGAAACGCGTAAGTAAGTCACTGTGCTAGAACATATAATGTCAGCCTTGCGCTAGTAAGAGCGACACACAGTTTTACGTTGAACCTTTTACATTCAGCGTTTTAATTTGAACATCGCAAAATGAATATCGCCTTCACAATGTGTTAGTGCATTGGGTGAAAATTAAGGTAACCGGATAATACAATTTTATGAGTGATTACAAAGCCACACTGAACCTTCCAGAAACTGCGTTCCCGATGCGCGGTAACCTTGCTCAGCGCGAGCCGAAAATGCTTAAAGACTGGCAGGAAAAAGGGGTATACAGCAAAATTCGTGAAGCGAAAAAAGGCAAAAAGCCATTTATTCTTCACGATGGCCCTCCTTATGCAAATGGCGATATTCACATTGGTCACGCGGTTAACAAAATTCTTAAAGACATTATTGTAAAGTCAAAAAACCTTTCTGACTTCGATTCTCCGTACGTTCCTGGATGGGACTGTCACGGTTTGCCGATTGAATTGATGGTAGAAAAGAAAGTTGGTAAGCCAGGTAAGAAAGTTACTGCGGCTGAATTTCGTCAAAAGTGTCGCGAATACGCACAAAAGCAAATTGACGGCCAAATGGCTGACTTTAAACGCTTAGGTGTGTTTGGTGAATGGGATAACCCATACAAAACGATGGACTTCAAATCTGAAGCCGACATCATTCGCGCATTAAGTAAAATTGTAGACTCGGGTCACTTAGAAAAGGGCTTCAAACCTGTTCATTGGTGTACAGATTGTGGTTCGGCACTCGCTGAAGCAGAAGTTGAATACAAAGACAAAGTATCACCGGCTATCGACGTTAAGTTCCCAGTAGCTGATGTGGCTGCTATTGCAGAAGCGTTTGGTGTGTCTGAAGGTGATTTAACCACACACAAAGCAGGTGTAGTTATTTGGACTACCACACCGTGGACACTGCCAGCCAACCGTGCAATCAGCTTACACCCAGAGCTTACCTATGCGATTGTTGAAGTTCAGCCTTCAAATGAATGGCTAGTGGTAGCGCAGGACCTGCTTGAAAGCTGCATGAACCGTTACGGCGTTGAAGATTTCCGCGAAGTGGCAACCTGTACTGGTGCTGCGCTTGATAAGCTTAAAGTTAATCACCCATTCTTAGACCTTGAAGTTCCGTTAATTCTAGGCGACCACGTTACGACTGAGTCTGGTACAGGTTGTGTACACACAGCGCCAGCTCATGGTGTTGACGACTTTAACGTGGGCAAGCAATACGATATCGAAGTGTACAATCCGGTAGGCAACAATGGCGTGTACCTTGAAAACACACCGCTGTTTGCAGGTCAGTTTGTATTTAAAGCCAACGATGAAATTATCGAAACGGTTAAAGAGAAGGGTAACCTTGTCCTAAACGTAAAATACGAGCACAGCTACCCGCATTGCTGGCGCCACAAAACGCCAATCATCTTCCGCGCTACGCCTCAGTGGTTTGTCAGCATGGATAAAAAAGGCCTTCGCGCTGAATCACTTGAACAAATTAAGCAAACCAAATGGATCCCGGACTGGGGCCAAAACCGCATTGAGAAGATGGTTGAAGGTCGTCCAGACTGGTGTATCTCACGTCAACGTACGTGGGGCGTGCCTATTCCTTTGTATGTGCACAAACTTACCGGTGAAATCCACCCAGAGTCTGCGGCGTTAATGGAAAAGGTGGCACAAGAAGTTGAAGCTAAAGGCATTCAAGCGTGGTGGGATCTCGATGATGCAGCCCTGCTTGGTAGCGAATTAGACAACTATGAAAAAGTGACAGATACCCTAGACGTTTGGTTTGACTCAGGCGTGACGCATTACTTCGTTGTAGACCGTCGCGATGATATCCCGGCCTCTGCCGATTTATATCTTGAAGGTTCAGACCAACACCGCGGTTGGTTTATGTCTTCGCTTATGTCATCAACTGCCATGCACGGTCACGCGCCTTATAAAGAAGTGCTAACACACGGCTTTACGGTAGATGCCCACGGCAGAAAAATGTCGAAGTCGGTAGGTAACGTTGTGGCGCCTCAGGAAGTGACTAACAAATTAGGCGCAGACATCCTTCGTCTATGGGTAGCATCTACTGACTATCGCGGCGAGATTGCGGTATCGGATGAAATTTTAAAGCGTGCTGCAGATGGCTACCGCCGCGTACGTAACACTGCACGCTTCTTGCTAGCAAACCTGAACGGTTTCTCGGTTGAAGATGCGGTTGCAGAAGAAGATATGGTCGCGCTTGACCGCTGGGTTGTTGCTCGTGCTAAGGCACTTCAAGAAGAGCTTATCGAAGCGTATGACAACTACGACTTGCTGGTAGTGTCACAGAAGCTTACGCACTTCTGCTCAATTGAGCTGGGCTCATTCTATTTAGACGTGATTAAAGACCGCCAGTACACAGCTAAAGCAGATGGGCTAGCCCGTCGTTCATGCCAAACGGCCATGTATCATATCATTGAAGCATTGGTTCGCTGGATGGCGCCTATTACCAGTTTTACTGCACAAGAAATCTGGGAAACGTTACCAGGTGAGCGCAGCGAGTTTGTATTCACTGAAACCTGGTACGAAGGGTTTAATAACTTCACGCAAAGCGACACGTTTAACGATGCCCTATGGCATCAAGTGCTAAGCGTAAAAGACGCGGCAAACCAAGCGATGGAACAGGCGCGTAAAGATGGCGAGCTAGGTGGCTCACTAGAAGCGAGCATTTCGCTTTATGCTACCGAGTCGTTGTACAACGTACTGGCAAAGCTTGAAGACGAGCTACGTTTCGTACTTATTACATCAGGCGTTACGCTAACGAAAGTTGCCGGTGCACCGTCTGATGCGAAAGCCACAGACGTAGAAGGTTTATGGTTGAGCGTTAATAAAGCAAGCGGTGAAAAGTGTGTTCGCTGCTGGCATCACCGTGAAGATGTGGGCTCACATGAAGGTCACGAAGAGCTTTGTGGTCGCTGTGTGACAAACATTGACGGTGATGGAGAAGAACGCCACTATGCTTAAGCTTTTTCGCGAAACAGGCTTGCGTTTTTTGTGGATAAGCGCAATTGCGTTTATCCTCGACCAATGGAGTAAGTACACGGTTATCGACAGTATGTCGTTGTATCAGTCGATACAGGTATTGCCGTTTTTTAACTTTACTTACGTACATAATTACGGCGCCGCATTTAGTTTTTTAGAAAATGCAGGTGGTTGGCAGCGCTGGTTCTTCACTGCCATTGCTGTCGTGGTAAGTGTAGTGATTTTGTGGTGGCTGAAGCAGTCACCCCGTTCGCAAAAAATGCTGCCCGTTGCGTTTGCCTTTATTCTAGGTGGTGCATTAGGCAATGTTTACGACCGTTTAGTCCATGGTTATGTCATCGACTTCTTAGATTTTTACGTAAACAACTACCACTGGCCAGCGTTTAACATTGCTGACAGCGCAATATTTATAGGCGCTGCCTTACTTATTATCGACATGTTTAAAAATGGCGACAAAAAAAGTGAAGGGAACGGTGCAGACGCGCGAGCCAGTGCCGCGGACAATAGCGAAACCATTAAGTAGTATTCGGAAAGGTTATGACAGACTCATTGATAATTGGTGCTGATAACGAAGTTATTCTTCACTTTGATTTAAAGCTAGAAGATGGCTCTGCCGCTGACAGTACTCGTGTAAACAACAAACCTGCCAAAATGGTGATGGGTGACGGTAGCCTTACGCCGAATTTTGAAGCGTGTTTACTTGGGCTTAAAAAAGGTGACAAAAAGTCATTTAAATTAGGCCCTGAAGATGCATTCGGCCAGTCCGATCCGAATAATATTCACTATATGGATAGAAGCCGCTTTGGTGCAGATTTACAGGTTGAGGAAGGCATGATTTTAGCGTTTGCTCAGCCTGACGGTTCAGAGATTCCGGGGATTATTCGAAGTGCTGCTGGAGACTCTGTTACGGTAGACTTCAATCACCCGCTAGCAGGGCAAACGGTTATCTTTGACGTTGAAATTATTGATGTTAAACCTGGCGTGTCAGCACAAGGTGGAAACTAGTTATGCAAATTCATTTAGCTAACCCTCGTGGCTTCTGCGCGGGCGTTGATAGAGCTATCACCATCGTTGAACGCGCGCTTGAAATGTTCGAGCCGCCCATTTATGTACGCCACGAAGTGGTACACAATAAATTTGTGGTAGATGGGCTACGTGAGCGTGGTGCGCTATTTGTTGATGAGCTTCACGAAGTACCAGACGACAGCATAGTAATATTTTCTGCCCATGGCGTATCGCAAGCGGTAAGAAAAGAAGCGGAAAATCGCGGTTTAAAGGTCTTTGATGCCACGTGCCCCTTAGTGACGAAAGTACATATGGAAGTTACCCGCGCTAGCAAAACGGGTACTGAATGTATCTTGATTGGTCATGCTGGTCACCCTGAAGTAGAGGGCACCATGGGTCAGTACAGCAACGAAGATGGCGGTATTTATTTAGTTGAATCTGAAGCTGATGTGGCAACGCTTGAAGTTAAAGATCCGACCAATCTTTATTATTGCAGCCAAACTACGCTGTCTGTTGATGATACCGCCGATGTTATTGACGCACTTCGCGCTAAGTTCCCCAAAATCAATGGTCCGAGAAAAGACGACATTTGCTATGCCACGCAGAATCGCCAAGACGCGGTGCGTGACCTAGCCCAAGATTGTCAGGTTTTACTGGTTGTTGGGGCACAGAATAGCTCAAACTCGAACCGTCTTCGCGAGTTGGCTGAAAAAATTGGCGCAAAAGCGTATTTGATTGCTGACGCTAATTGCATTCAAGAGGAATGGCTAGAAGGTGTAGAGCATATTGGCGTTACTGCAGGCGCGTCTGCACCGGAAGTGTTAGTGCAAGGTGTGGTAAACAAGCTCAAAGCGTGGGGTGCTGTTTCAGCTTCTGAGCGTGCTGGACGCGAAGAAAATGTGGAATTTGCAGTACCTAAAGAGCTGCGTGTTAAACAGGTCGTTTAATTTATCCGCACTATCAAAATAAAAAAACACCGCACTTAGTTGCGGTGTTTTTTTATGCTTTTGTCTACTGGAAATTCAACAAGTTGCGAATGGATAATAATACCTTTAGAACTGGGTATTTTAACATGAACAGGCTACACGGTTCGGCTTTAAGGTAGCACCTTTTGTGCCGTAAACGTACATTGTAAAGCGGTGTTATAGCACGCTAACCATTTAGAGCCTGTTACTTTAAAGATAAAATGGTCGAGCAGTCTGCCTTGTACTTGCTTGCTAGAACAGGTCACAGAAAATTATACGTTTTAATAACCATTGATACCCAGTGTTATACGCTTTTGTCTTACTATACTACATTGGTGATAACACCAATTTGAATGTTAGGTATATGGCAAAAAAAGATGATTGCTGAAAAGGTGATAATGAAGCGAGTGAAGGGAAGTCATATTCGCGCACAAAGCGGTGCAGGTCTTATAGAGATCTTAATCACCTTATTTATATTAGCTGTGGGCTTACTGGGTGTTGCTGCGCTCCAGTTCACGGGCTCTTTTGCCAATAAAGACGCAATAAGCCGAACTCAGGCCGAAATGGTGGCAGCACAACTTGCAGAACGATTGAGAGCCGCCGCTCGCCCAGCAACAGTGGGAGACGGCATGGTAGTCAACAATGCGTACTTCTCTAGCGATACCTATAATTTTGCCACGTTAAGTTGTTCTGGCTCGTCTCATCCTTATCACTGCTACTGTCTGGCAAGGCCGGCAGGGATCCCAAATTGCGAAGGCCAGGCTTGTACTGAAGCACAGATGGCTGAGTACGATGGTTGGGCGCTATCGTGTTCAGCGGTACAAACCAATCCTCAAACTAAAGTGTCGGTATCGTGTGACGACAACAATACGGCAGATATTTACAGCTGTAGTGCAGGTTCTCGTGTAGAAGTGTTGTTGACGTGGCCTGTCGCTTCTTCGGGAAATCAGACCCATACCCTTAATGCGCGATGTAACGAATCTGAAGGTGACAGTAACGCATGTGTGTTTAAGGACATTACATTATGAATGCACGTCGCCACCGCCCACAGCAGGGTTTCTCCCTTGTCGAGTTAATGATTACGTTAACGCTGGGGTTAGTGATATCAGGCGCGATTATTCAAGTGCTCGTCAGTAGTAGTGTGACGAATAAGCTCAATCAAGCCGTGGCTCAAGTACAAGAGTCAGGCCGCTTTATCATGGCTCGCCTCTCTGCAGAATTCTATGAAGTCGGCCGTTATGATCAGATAGTCGCGGATGTGGATACATCCGTTGATATCGTTGCCGAAGCGGCCTATGTGGAAAATCACCCCATCGCTGTAGCAGGGGATTTCGCTACCAACGCGACACTAGGCAGCATACAAACCTCTAGTGGCGGCAGTGATAAGCTGGTTGTGAGCCTACTAAGTGACGAAGATTGTACTGGAAACCAGCACGGCTATGGCGGTCTCGAGTTTCACGTTGTCAATCACTACTTTGTAAGCGGCAGTACACTTAAGTGCACAGGATATGATGGTCGGGTACTTCGTGGCCTAAAGGTGCAGACAGTATCGCCCCTTACCGTAACATTGCTCGATAACGTCGAAAGTTTCCAAGTGCAGTTCGGCGTTTCAAGCAGCATTACCAATTCTCAAGGGCAAGCTGTTTCGTATGTAACCGCAGATGAAATTGAAGATTTAAGGGCGCTTAATCAACAAGTTGTGTCACTGCGCTGGGCGCTAATGCTTAAAAGCTATCAAAATGAAGTGAGACAAACACAGTCTCAGAAATATGCGCTGTTAAACGAAGCATCTAAAACGATGGACACGGCCCATTATTATCAAGTGTTCTCAAAAACGTTGGCACTTCGAAATATGAAAAATTTTGTCAGGAGTTCGCGATGAAACAACAAGGCTTAGTGATGGTATTCGCACTTCTTGTGTTGCTTTCAATCACTGTTTTAGGGGTAAGCGCGGTAACCAGTAGCTTGTCTCAGTCTAAAATGGCAGTGTCTATGCAGCAAAGTGGTTTGGCTTTTGATGCTGCTGAAGCAGCGATCGCGGGCGTTTTCTTTGAATCTGAAGATGAAACCCTACTTACCGACCCGAATAAGACAGACCCGCTCTCGGAAGCTCGGCAGGGTAACGTGTTTGACCCTGAAGCAGATTCAATGAGCTGTTTCGATGACGGGGAGTGGACTGACAGATATATGACTGAAGGCGGCCTTGCTGTTGGTGACAGACATGTGGTGGATGGCACGTATCAAAGTGAGGCCTCGTCAAAGAGTTGGTCGCGCACTGCGTTTATCAGAGAGCAGGCTTGTCGAGGCTCGAGTAACGTGATTGGTGGAAGTAACGTCAATTGCCATGTATTCATTATCAGAGGATGTGGGAAAGTGGCGGGTAAATCTTCTGTTGTGGCGAACAGCTTGGCTGCCTCTGTATTTGGCCCTGCGTCTCAATAGGTATTAATATGAAGAAACTCTCGACTTACCTTGCCTCTATTACACTATTTAGCTGTATCGGTTTCTCTGCGTTTGGTGACGACCTTGATATTTACCTAGGCAACGCAAATAACGCCGTAACCTATAACCCGAATGTGCTGTTTATCATGGACTCATCGGGAAGTATGGGATCTTACGATAACACCAGCCAAACTCGAATGTTGCGCGTACAGAATGCACTAAAAGAAGCGCTCGGTTCGGCGACCAATATTAACGCAGGTTTGATGCGTTTTTCGGATTACGGTGGCCCAATCCTCTATCCGGTTCGCAATATAGATGAAGCGGTAAGACCTGAAATTATCATTTCAACCAACGAAGACGATCACGACGCACATGAAATAGACGGTAGCGTTACCACTGACAGCAATGACCTTGTATTAAGCAGCGGTATCCAAACCGTAACCTCTGGTCTGCGTTTTACCGAGTTAAACATACCTCAAGGCGCGACAATCGTTAATGCCAGCATTAGGTTTACTTCAGAAAAATTCAATGTGGCGGGTACATCCCTTGTTATATCAGCTGAAGCATCGGCATCAAGCACGGCCTTTGCTTCGTCTTCGAACAATTTGAGTGCGCGAACGAAGACCGCGGCTAACGTTGAGTGGGCAACCGATAATAGCTTTCCCGCCTCAGGCGAGGTGATAACCACACCTGACATAAGTGCAGTCATTCAAGAAGTCGTCGATTTATCGGCATGGTGTGGCGGCAAGAACCTTAATATTTTAATAGAAGGCTCTAGCACCGATTCAGCAAGCTCTCGTGAGGTAAGAGCCAGTGACGTAGGCCAAAGTGGTGCGCCACAGTTAGTGGTAACTTATGATGACTCTACCGCTACGGGCTGTGTTCAAGGCGAAGCAATTTATCAAGTAGCCAGTTCACGAGATAACTTGGAAGAGAACGTAAACGGCTACCCGAATACCGGCAGTGAACTGACCTTCCACCCATCTTACAATGATTACATAGGCGTTCGATTTCGCAATGTGAACATTCCTCAAGGGGCGGTAGTAACAGAAGCGTATCTTGAATTTACTGCTTACAGTACGGTGACCTATGGTAACCCGAGCATGCGCATTAGGGGCGTAGCTGATGATGATGCGTCTGATTTTCATCCAGACCGTCGTAACCGCTTACGAAATTTGCCTAAAACATCGGGTATTACCTGGTCCATGCCTGATTTTTACAACAATTATACCTACCGTACGCCTGACGTGAGCAACATTGTTAAGCAAATTGTGGATCGTTCAGGGTGGCGGTCAGGTAACGATATGGCTTTTGTTCTTGATGATTTTGTGTCGTACCGCGGTGCGCATACGTATAACAACTCGCCATCTAAAGCACCGAAGCTTATTGTGAAGTTTAACGGCTCGGCGACACCTGACGCTTCAGCAACGGTCCGTGAACATTTGATCAGCAAAATAGATGAGCTTAGCGCCAACGGTTTAACCCCTATAGTAGACACATTGTTGGAAGCGGCTAACTATTATGGCGGTAGAGACGTAGATTATGGGCGAAAACGTGGGGAAAGTGACGTTAGCAGCTCTGTGCGAAGAAGTACTCGTGTGAGCCACAGAAGCTCTTACATAGGTGCAGATTCAATTTTGCCTTCGGGCTGCTCGGAAGACAACTTGTCAGACAGCGACTGTATCACTGAGCAGATCCCAACACCGGCAAGTTACATTTCACCGGTGTCTGACCTACAGTGCCAAACAAACAATCACATTGTTTTATTGTCCGACGGTGAAGCGAACAACAACCACAGTGTTTCGAAAATTCAGACGTTACTTGGTAAAAGCTGTACCGGAAGTAGCGGTGAGAAGTGCGGCCTAGATTTAGTGAGAAATATCAGTGAAGCGTCAACGTCAGTAATAGGCCCAAGGGTTATTACACACACCATCGGGTTTGCGGCGAACAATAACGCCAACAACTTCCTTAATCAGCTTGCTTTGCAAAGTGGTGGTGGTTTCTATCAGGCAGATAACAGTACGGATTTGCTCGAGGCGTTTAATACTATTTTGCGTTCTGTAAAAGATATTAATGCAACCTTTGTGTCGCCTGGTGTGGCGGTTAACCAGCTAAACCGTCTAACCCATAGGGATGAATTATACTTCGCATTATTTAAGCCGAGCGAGGGGGCGATTTGGCCAGGGAACCTTAAACGTTATCGCTTAAGTGGTGATGAAATTCTCGACAAAAACAGCCTAAATGCGGTGGATAGCGTTACGGGATTCTTTGCTGAAAATGCACACAGCTATTGGTCAACCCTTGCTGACGGTAGCGAGGTAAGTGAAGGTGGTGCAGCCAGTCGCTTGGGCGGGAACCGAAATATATACGTGTTTAATGATACGGGCAGCATTGTAAGAAGTGCCAATGAATTACACGAAAACAATACGAATATAACGAATGCTGATCTTGCCATTCAGGATGAAACTGATGCGAATGCACTAAGAGATGCCATCTTAAAGTGGACTCGAGGCGTGGACGTAAAAGACAGTAACGGCGATGGAAGTACAACTGACTATCGCTCTCAAATGGGCGATCCCATTCACTCTCAGCCTATAATTGTTAACTACGGTACTGACGACTCGGCCATTTTTGTCGCCACCAACCAAGGAATGTTGCATTCATTCGACACTTCAACAGGCGAAGAGAACTTTGCCATCATGCCTAAAACATTGCTGCAGAATCTACATCATTTTTATAAAGACACATCATCGCTAGAGCACAAATATGGCTTAGATGGTGACATGATTCTAAGAACAGTTGGAGACAACAAGTACCTTTATGTTGGTATGCGCAGGGGGGGACGTAATTATTATGTCTTTGATGTGACGCAAAAGACCTCACCCACGCTGAAATTCAAAATTGAAGGCGGGGCGGGGACGCTGGCAAAGTTGGGCCAGACGTGGTCGAGACCCACAATCACTAAAGTGAACATGGGCGGACAAGTTAAAAATGTCATGATTGTTGGCGGTGGCTACGATGACGCACAAGATGATCGTGCTATTCGAGCAAATGATGTCGTTGGCAATGCTGTGTTTATGTTCGACGCTGATACTGGCAGCCTCTTGTGGCATGCAAGTAATGAAGATGCGGATTTAAACTTAACGAATATGACATACAGCGTTCCAGGGCGAATTTCAGTTATTGATAGGGATAACGATGGGTTTGCGGACCATATGTATGTGGCCGATATGGGCGGCCAGTTATTCAGGTTAGACATCTATAATGGAAATTCAGGTACGAATTTTATAAAAGGCGCGCGCATTGCCGACTTCGGTGGCGACACAGCAGAAACCAACCGACATTTCTACTATGGGCCAGACGTAACAGAGATAGCGCTAGGCGATGAGTTGTATTATGGCATAGCCCTTGGCAGTGGATGGCGTGCATCTCCGCTAGATACCGTAGTTGAAGACAACTTTTATATGCTTAAAGACAGCGGCGTATTTAACCGTGATGTAAATGGGAATTACACATTTATGCAAACGGTTTATGAGAGTGGAATGTACAACGCCACGAGTCATGCCTTAAATAGTAGTGACGAGGGGGAGCGCGAGTTGGCTTCACAGGACTTTGCTAACAAGGCTGGGTGGTATTTGAATTTAACCACTAACGGTGAAAAGGTACTGTCTTCTCCGCTAATTATCGATTACAAGGTGTTCTTTACGACCTATGTTCCGGCGGTGAGTAGTACCAGTGCATGTGCTCCGCCCACGGGTAATAGTCGCGCTTATTTAGTCAGTATGTTTAATGGCAACGCCGTCACAGATGTAAATAATGACGGAGAAGTTAACGACGCTGACCGCTCAGCAGAATTAAAACAAACTGGCATCGCACCAGAGACCAAAATTCTTATAGAAGATATTGTGAGTCCAGTGGTTTGCTTGGGTACTGAATGTGTCTCAGCAGTGATTGACGTTGATGAAGATGGCAACGACGAGGCATGTACTAACGCATTTGAGTGTTTAGCTGAAAATATTTACGGAAGATTCGAGCGAATTCAGCGTGGTAGTTGGCACTCAGAAACAGAGAGGGAATAATTGTGAAGCATAAAAAAACAGAGAGCGGATTTTCATTAATTGAGCTTATGATAGTTGTGGCGATAGTGGGCATTATTGCCGCCATTGCATACCCTTCTTACCAAGGTGTTATTGCCGATGGATACCGCGGCACAGGGCAGGCTGACTTGTTGGGGTTCGCATCTGCAATGGAACGTCATCACAGTGGTTCTTTCAGTTACGAAGGTGCGGCAAGTGGTGGCGCAAACACCGGCGCGCCAGCCGTTTTTTCTACTTATTCTCCGTCTTCTGAGCCCCAAGCAAATCGCCGTTATAATTTAACTATACAAGCGGCCAGCGCAACAGCTTATGAGTTGAGGGCAACGCCAGTCAGCGGCACAGGTCAAGCATCAGATGGCACGTTGTTTTACTTCAGTGATGGGAGAAAGGGGTGGGATAAAAATAACAATGGATCCCTTGAGTCCGATGAATATTGCTGGTCATGCTAATTATTAATACTGGTAGATATTCGTTAAGCGATTAATGCCACAGGTCGTTTTGACGCCTTAAAAAACGTGGCGTTGATGTGCTATTGGGCTGAAATTACCAGTAATGACGGTTCACCAAATATTGCGATGTCATCCCAACGTTGGTCAACCGGGTCGTTAACTAGAGCGAGTCGATCCGAATTCAATGAGCCATTGTGCTCAGCGTTTTCATCCAAAGTCACTTGAAAGAGAAGCCTAGAATCAATGCGAGTGGCAAGTAGATAGGTGGTAGTGCTTGTTAAAATAAGCAGTGCCAGCAACACTTCAATTAAAATACTTCCTGTATTTTTCAATTTAGGCATCTTTGAGGATCCTCTATTTCTGGTTTTTCGTTTACCTAATATTCAGCTCAATCGTTTGTTGAGTTATTCCTATACCATGAACCCGGGATAGGGATAATTTTAGCGAGTGTAGTGTGCGATTGAAGGTTTTTTAGCACCGTGGTGGACGGTGTTAATGACCCATCAAGACTCGTGTTCAAGGGATGGTTGGAAACGTAAGCGCCTTTTATAGATGCCTCAGGTGAAACATGCAAAGTGTGCGTATATGGCGTGGTGGAAAGCATAACTATCAAACCATGGAATTGCGTATCAGCGTGAAGTGAAAGGTCGCCATCCACTATCAGTAGCATTAAAGGCTGGTTTTCGTCTGAGTGTGCAATATCTTCGTTATCCAATTGGCAATCTCCCTCTATCCAGAAAATACTGGCAGGCGGAAGGTTCACACAATCCTGTTTAGCAACGCTTTGAGGAAAATACGTCGCACTCAGGTGCTCTATGCTTCGATTAAACAGCCATTCGGTAAGCTGATTGTCCCATGATAATTGTTGAGTTGAAGTAGGTAGCCTTAACAGTGACGGATAGCGCAGAAATTTAGCTGTAAAAATCGTATTACTTTCGTCTTGGGAAACCCGCACGTCAAAGTGTTGCAAAGACTGCTGTTCTTCACCAACTAAATCGGTCTGCTCAATAAGTATCGTTGCATTGGATGTGTCTATCCTATTCAACGTTTGCGAGACCGAATGACTTCGTAACAACGTGGCGATTTCTTTGACTTGCTGCATGTGTGTAACATGCGCCTTCTCGGTATCCCGCTTTGTCTTTTCAATCGTATAAAATTGTTGAACCTGCTGTGATGTACTTATAGCTGAGAAGGTAATAGCGCTTAATAATATGGCCACAATTCCCAACACGGCGATGCCTTGCTGAAAACGAAGCGGTGCAGTATGGCGTGTAGGTACAACCCCTCCATGGCTTGTTCTAAACTCAGTTTTTCTGTTGCCTCTTTGAGGCCACTGCATTTCGGTATTAGTCGTAGGCATTGACAGCCTCAACTATGAACGTTCTGGCGCTTTTGACGGTAGGATCAACTTTACTGTGCAACTCTATTTCAATTTCATAGGCACTTCCCCAGCTACTGCTGTGCCTTCGGTTAACCGTGAATTTGGTGGCAACGGTAGTTTGCGTATCGGTTAAGTCGTACCAACCGCTTTGTATACAGGAATGCCCTGCTACTCGGTACTCGATGGCATTGTCGTGCAATCGGTATCCAAAAAACTCCCCCTGAGCCTGCGATACCACGCCGTCCTTGTTCTTATCATAAGAAAAGGTAACACAGCTATTTTCAGGCTCATTTGCGCGGTGGCCAGTGGTTACTTCGAATACCGTATTTTCGATTGTGGTCGCACCGAAAGGTGATAGGGTGTTAGGGGAGTAAACAAAACCCGCTTTGCTTAGGTGTCGTGTAATTGTACTTTGTAGTGCACGTATGTCGTCTTCTACGCTGGTAGCGTGTTGAATTGATGAGTGTGCAATGTGCGACCGCGCCGCTTGAGTTGCAACGGCTGAAATCACTATACTTGCCAAGCCACAGGCCACCAGCAGTTCGGTGAGACTATATCCACAATACGGCTTGATTGCGCCACGACGCATTACATGTATTAGCATGGCGCTATTCCAGAAATAGACTGAACGCTACATAGCTTTATTCGCCCCAATGTATTAATAACTAACTTTGCCCTGAAGCGCTGGCTTGAAAGCGTTAGCGTCGTATTACTCGCAAAATTGAGGGTACCGTTTTTATTGAACGCGACAATCTTGTCCTCATTATTGGTTGTGCTCAATTCTGTATTCCACCGCGAAGGCAATGACAAGAAACTCGACTCAGTCAAGGCACAGCTTTGGCGGGTGGCGCAAGAGCACGAGTCTTCTTCGCTCACGAGCACACAGCTATTGTGTTCAATTTGCGCAATCAGGAACATGTTCTTTTTGTTTATTAGTGCTTTCATTCTCGCCTGTTTTGCGAGTGAGGCTATTCCGGTGGCAGCATGTTTAAAGGCATTTCGCTCATTCCATGCATCAAATGAAGGAATAGCAATTAACGATAGGAGACTGATTACTGCCAGTACAACTAGCATTTCTACAAGCGTAAACCCATTCAATCTCCGTTGTGGAATGCTTAGCTTGTTGTTGGATGTGTAAGCGTGAAAAGCCATGCGTAAGTCCAGTTACCCTGCTTAATTCATATTGGTAATCTCAATGTACTGAAATTCAATTAGAGAGATAGCTGTACCATGGAAGGGAATTATAAAGCGTACATACAACATCATCTGACTGAAGGGTTTTCGCTTGTAGAAATACTGGTTGCAACGGCTATAGCAGGCATATTGTGCGTTGCGACTACGTCGGCAATTACCGCTAGCAAACAACTAAGTCAGCTCAACAAGGTCAAAGCGTACCTTCTGTCTGCCCAAGCAATTCAGTCGCGAAGTTGGCTACTCACAGGCGAGTACGTAACGCACGATGCGTTGCCACCCTCTGGAATAGCCAGCGTACGCATCTCACAAACCATCAGCGACACGGGAATGTATGAAATTAGTGCTACACTGACATCTAGAGCATCTACGGACAGCTGTAGAGTAATAAAAATACGTGAAGACGCACTGACGCCCACAGAATGTTGGTAAGAAAATGCTCGAAACTTAACGATACGAAAAGTGAACGGTTAGCTACAGCTTAACTCATTACCTTCTAAGTCTTCTTTTTTGCCGTTGTCATCACTGTCTACGGCAACAGATATTCTTCCGTAAAGCGATAATAAAAGTGCTGATGCATAGTTTGCATCGTTGTTATTGGGACATAAGGTGATGGTTGCGGCGCGGTCTATTCCGCCTTGCTCGTCGAAGATAAGGCTGCCGGTTATACCGGAGATGGTATTGGCATTACTAAGTGGATCGCTTGCTACAATTAAGACCTCATTGTTATCCCGGCCGCCGTTTCCATTTGCATCTATAAACACCATTTTTGCATTGCGCCAACTCGACGTGCAGGCTGTATAGTTTTGCGTAGGGCACAGCACTACGTTGGTTTGTTCGTCTACCGCAGAAAAGCGAGCGCGTTGAACCACTGCACTTAAATTGTTTAAGTCAGAGGTAATTCTATTTTTGATTACGATATTTTGAATGCCAGGCGCAACCGTGGTGAGAATAATGGCAAGAATAGCGACGGCAACAAGCATTTCTAGAAGGGTTAGTCCTTGCTGTCTCGACATTATGGATAGTCGTGCTGTAAGCCTAGTGTTTGTCATAAACGGTATTCGATTCCACGCGTTGCTATAAAGAGAAACAGGCGGGTTTGCTTTTGCGCCGCCTTTCTCCAATGTAATGTTGTAGCGCCATAATTTTACGCTACTTACTCATATTTTAGGGTAAACTAATTTGAGTTGGCAAAGGTATGTTTTACCGCGCAACCGCATATTTGGCCATACGCCTTACGTTTAATGGCTTGTCGTTCTGCTGTGCTTAAATCTCAACTTAATAATAAATAAATTGCTGACCTTAAGTGCTGCACAACTGCAATACCAGAAGAGTAAATCCAAATAGATGCGCGGATACCACTAACATCTGCGGTCAGATTGTCGTAGAATCAAGTTCCAGGACGCCCCAAAAATACGTGGATATAATGATGCAAAAACAAGCAGTTATTGATGAAATGAAAGTGCTGCCTGAAATTGACGTAGAGTACGAAGTCGCACGTCGAGTCTCGTTCATAAAAAAGCAGTTACTTACTTCTGGTTTAAATTCGCTGGTACTGGGTATTAGTGGCGGCATTGATTCATGCACATTGGGTCGGTTAGCTCAATTAGCAGTAAATGAATTAAACGATGAGCACCACGAAAAATACCAATTTATCGCGGTTCGTTTACCTTATGATACCCAAGCCGATGAAGACGATGCACAGAAATCTATCGACTTTATCCAGCCCTCTCATTCTCTTGCAGTGAATGTAAAACCTGGTGCAGATGCTATTCATGCGTCTACTTCACAAGCGCTTGCCAGTGCTAACCTTCTTCCCGACAATGAAGCGAAACAAGACTTTGTGAAAGGAAATGTTAAAGCACGTACCCGTATGGTTATCCAGTATGAAATTGCTGGGATGGTTGATGGCCTCGTTTTAGGTACCGATCATTCGGCTGAAAATATTACAGGGTTTTATACCAAGTATGGTGATGGTGCATGTGACCTTGCGCCGTTGTTTGGTCTCAGTAAGCGCCAAGTACGTGCAGTGGCAGCCCATTTGGGTGCACCACATAACGTCATCACTAAAGCGCCAACTGCTGACTTGGAAAGCCTGTCTCCGCAAAAAGCCGATGAGCAAGCATTGGGCATGTCTTACGACCAAATTGATGACTTTTTGGAAGGAAAGCCAGTTTCTGCGGAAGTGGAAGAGAAATTGCTCTATATTTATGAGCGTACACAGCATAAACGTGTGCCAATTCCAACAATTTACGATGAGTTGTAGTCATGAAAAAAATTGAAGCTATCATTAAACCGTTCAAAATGGACGATGTTAGGGAAGCGCTAGCTGAAGTCGGTATCGCAGGGATGACAGTGTCAGAAGTGAAAGGGTTTGGTCGTCAAAAAGGCCATACTGAACTTTATCGCGGTGCTGAGTACCAAGTTGACTTCCTACCCAAGATCAAAATCGAGCTTGTATTGGACGATGACCGCGTTGAGCAAGCGGTTGAAGCTATTCAAACGTCAGCTAAGACAGGCAAAATTGGCGACGGGAAAATCTTCGTTTACAACGTTGAGACCGCCGTACGTATTCGTACCGGTGAACAAAACGAAGACGCGATTTAATTAAATGGTGTTTATTAAAAAAAGGAGCCAATGGCTCCTTTTTTAATATATTAAGTATTTATTAAAGCTTAATAGCAACGTGACTTAGTGGTCGTGACCACAACCGCCTTCACTGTGTACATGACCGTGCTCAAGCTCTTCTTTCGTTGCTTCTCGTACGTCAACAACAGTTACGTCAAAAGTTAGCGGAATACCGGCAAGAGGGTGGTTACCGTCAACAACAACCTCTTCGTCAGTTGTTTCAATGATAATGACCGATTGCTCACCTTGTGGCGTAGTTGCGCGGAAAGACATACCCACTTCAACATCCATACCGTCAAACATTGAGCGTGGTACAGTTTGTACAAGTTCGTCAGCACGTTCACCGTATGCTTTTTCAGGGTTTACTGAAACGTTGAAGCTATCTTCCTTCGATTTACCAATAAGTGCATCTTCTAGTCCTTCAATTAAGAAGCGACGGCCTAGTAGTACTACTAGTGGCGATTTCCCTTCTGAAGAGTCTAGCGTTGTGCCGTCTTCGGTAGATACGGTGTAGTGTAGCGTTACAACGCTGTCAGAAGTAATTGTCATAACAAATCCTATCTTGGCCCTTTAATAAAGGGCAATAAATGTAATGCAGTAAAAACTGCTTATCGACGTTTTTTCACAATATTGCTAGCTTTCTGCTCAATACTGTACGGCAAAGTATTAGGGTAACAGGTAATGGCGTTATTATCAGCCAATCTGTGTAAATCTTCGCTGGTGGTATCGTTGTTGAGCACTGCAATAAACCAGGTTTCATTATCAAGCGATGCAACATTGAGTATTTTGCCCGCTATACGCCAATTTTCGCCCAACTGCTTTTCTAATGCATCGCCAGGTTTAATATTTACGTTACCTTCAAGCTTAAAGCTGTAGGCGGCGCGTTTGTTTTTACCCAGAAAGCGGGTTCGCGCAACCACCTCTTGCCCCATATAGCAGCCTTTATCAAAGTCGATACCGTTGAGCGCCTGCACATTAATCATCTGGGGCACGTATTCCGCCACTGCGTCGCCTTGCACTAAAGCGTGTACGCTTTGAATTTGTATAGCGTCAAACACGGTTTGGGGATAGCAAGAAAGGGTTTGCGCCTCTATTAACGAATTTATTTGCTTTGCGCCATTATCATCTAAAAGAACAATAATTCCTTTGCAGCTAGTATTGGCAAAATAGGCGACGCCGTGTTCGCTCTCGACCTTTTCAAGAGAGCCATTGTCAGGAGTATCGCTCTCTAGAAGGCGTTCCACTTCGTTTTCGGAGAAAAGCTGGCTTAACGCTGCCTTTACTTCGTTAGTTTTCACTGCATCAAGCGAAATAAAATAAGCGCTGTATGTTTGTGTGTCGTCGAGAATATCAACCTTAGAGAACACACCATACTTATTAAGCTGTGCTAATGAATGACTACCCGCATCTTCATTGGTAACCAACAATAATTTGTTTTGGTGGCGAGTTACGTACCCGGTAGACCACGTCTTGCCTTTATTATCACAATGGGCGAAATGCCTGGCAGTATTTTCGGTTAGCTTATTAATGTTGACCGTAATTTGCCCTTGCAGGTAACTGTCGGCCTGTTCTCCTTCCAAAGAAATTATCATGGCATTTGAAAGCTTGACCACAAATTCACTTGGAAGACTTTGTAATGATGCGATAGATGTCATATTCACCACTGTAAAATTCGCTGTATGTACTCAAGGTATGGTAAAACCACCAATATTCAAGGGCAATACATGGGAATGTGCGCAGATTAAGTTCTATTTAGTTTGCCTATCTGACCAAAAGAGCAGTGATCCCCACGCATAGGGCATGGTATTATTGTTAGCGAATAAAAAACGGTATGAAAGACATATGTTTGAACCAAAAAGATTAGCGCGATTAAAGTGGGCGTGTCGCAGAGGCATGCTAGAATTAGACGTACTTTTACTTCCTTTTGTGGAAGAAGCCTTCGATTCTTTAAGTTATGAAGATCAAGAAACATTTGAACGTTTACTTACCAGTGATGACCCTGATTTGTTTGCATGGATCATGGGACACCAAAAGTGCGAAGACCCTGAACTAGCCGCCATGGTGGCGACTATCGTCAACCGTGTCAAAGTATAGAATTTGCATTACGCACAATAGGTTTAGAAGGTTATTTGGGGAAGTATGCGTTGCTGTTTGTCTTTTCGCAGCATTGTGCAGCCTTCCTCAATACTTGTGGTCTTGGCTGAGCTTCTCAAAATTGATAGCGCTTGTTGCTGTTGCAACCACGTTAGTTATTTTCTGGCGTCTTTATGACGCGTTTAGTAACAAAATTTCTGCTACTCAATACGCTCTCTCTTTGACCAGCGATGGTGTTATCCGGGTTGTTGACGACAGCACGCTCCCACTGGATTTGCAAAGCATGCCAAAAGGTAGGTTGTTAGTTGATGCTCAGGTCGACGGCACATCAATGAATATTCATCATTCTTCCCAGCTCTTTACTTGGGGGCTGTGTATCAATGTGCTGCGCCAAAAACGCAGATGGTTTGAAAAAGATCATAGCCATCTCGCTTGGATCTTAAAAGGTGAGTGCTGCGAAGCAGACTATCGCCGGTTGGCTAGAGCCATTATCTTGGCCCGAAAGGCAACGCCTTAAAGGAATTAAAAAGATGTTTCGTGAGTATACCAAAGCGTTATTTAAACGCGTTGACGCCAGGCAGCTTATGCAATTTAAACCGCCTACGTTGCCTCAGCGCATCTATACCAAAACGCTCAATGTCGACAATGTGCACTACGCTTCTTTTTGTCAGGAAGTTGACTGGCCGGCAAATGAGCATGTCCATCCACTTTATTTGCAGATGCTTTCCTTACCATTGCAAATGCAGTGTTTGCTGGACAAACAAAGCCCATTTCCATTGCTTGGCCTTATCCACGCTGCTAACAAAGTATCGGTTATAGACCATTGCGATTTAAGCGAACCATTTGAATGTCGCGTGCGCTTTCACGATGTGAGACCGCATAACCGAGGTTGGGAAGTGGATGTGATGTTAGAGGCGCTGCAGGCAGGGAATCTGGTTTACAGGGCGATAAGTAGTTACTTAGTGAAGGTGAAAGCCGTTCATGTAGCTCCACTTGGTGCTAAAAATGACTTACATGACGATTGTGAATTAGAGAATAGGGCGCTCATCGGCGAAATTAGTGCCTCGGCTAATACAGGTCGCCGCTATGCAAAGCTTTCTGGTGACTATAACCCTATTCACTTGTCTGCAATATCTGCCAAAGCATTTGGGTTTAAACAGCCTATAGCGCACGGCATGTGGACATTGTCACGCGCTGTGTCGGCGTTTGTAAGTCATCAAGACTTCAGACAATCTATGAGCGTAAAAGAAGTAAATTGCCGCTTTAGAAAACCCGTGTTTTTGCCCTGTGACATCCATATTCAACAACACTGTAAAACGGATAATAGTGTGCTAATAGACGTTACCGATAGTAATGACAGCCTTGTGCACTTATCTGCTAGTTTAGTGTTTAATCAGGCCTGAATTAACGTTTAATCAGGTGTAGAGCTGTAAAAGATAAGCGGGAGATAACCTAAGGTTAATACCAATCTGCATAGATCATTGCTCACTCAGAAGGCGCTGGCAAGTTTCCTAGCAAAGCGTGTGAATTTGAAAGGGAACAGACTGGTTAAAAACTGTGGACGGTGAAAAGAGAGCATGCTGCGATGCTCTCTTTTTGTTTGAGTGTTTTATTGAGCGCTAAATGATGCTGTGTGAATGTATTGTCCAGTTATTAAAGAAGGCGCATTAACATTAGCGCCTTCTTTAGACTGATATAGACCTTACTTTATGCACTAGTCGGCATCGGCGAAGCTGTCTTGAGTAATTAGCGAGCCAACGTCGGCGCCCGACAGCTGTTTTCTGGGAATAAGTATTGTAGGAACGGGGTTGTCTAACTGTTCAGGGTAGTCCAAATTAAAGTGTAACCCTCTGCTTTCCTTTCGCTCCATCGCACATCGCACAATGAGTTCTGCAACCGTAACAAGGTTTCGAAGCTCTAGCAGGTTGTTACTTACCCTGAAGTGTGAGTAATACTCAGTAATCTCTTGCTCTAATAGCTTAATGCGGCGCATGGCCCGTTCAAGGCGCTTATCCGTGCGTACAATACCTACGTAATCCCACATAAACAGCCTAAGTTCGTGCCAGTTATGTTGAATGATGACTTCTTCGTCAGAGTTAGACACTTGGCTCTCATCCCAAGGCGCAATAGACTCTTCACAGTCTGCACTGGGAAGATTTTTAATAATATCTTCCGCTGCAGCGCTGGCAAAAACCACACACTCAAGTAAAGAGTTAGATGCCATGCGGTTGGCGCCATGCAGACCTGTGTAGGCCACTTCACCGATTGCGTATACATTATTCAAGTCGGTTTTGGCATTAAAGTCGGTCATCACTCCGCCGCAGCTGTAGTGCGCAGCAGGCACGACTGGGATAGGTTCACGGGTTATATCGATACCAAGCGAGCGGCACTTTCGATAAATATTAGGGAAGTGCTTAACGATAAAGTCAGCAGGCTTATGACTGATATCCAAGTACATGCAGTCAGCGCCCAATCGCTTCATTTCATAGTCGATTGCGCGAGCGACTACGTCGCGCGGCGCAAGATCGCCACGCTCATCAAATTTGTGCATAAAGCGGGTACCGTCGGCGTGGCAGAGGTTTGCGCCTTCGCCGCGCAGCGCTTCTGTAATCAAGAAGTTGCGTGCTTGCGGGTGGAATAAGCAAGTCGGATGAAATTGATTGAATTCCATATTGGCCACGCGACAACCCGCTCGCCATGCCATGGCAATGCCGTCACCGCTCGACACATCGGGGTTCGATGTATACTGGTACACCTTACTACCACCGCCAGTCGCTAGCGCAACGAAAGGGGCGCGAATTACTTCAACGTGCTCTTGTTGTCTATTCCAAACATAAGCACCCACCACGCTGTTCTTTTCTTCCTTTGAAGGAATGAGATCAATGGCGTTATAGCGCTCAAATACGTGGATGTTTGGATGGGTCGATACTGCGTCGTTTAATGTAATTTGAAGCGCTTCGCCTGTGGCATCTGCAGCGTGAAGAATTCGCCGGTGGCTGTGTCCACCCTCGCGGGTAAGGTGAAAGCGCTCTTCACCAGATTCACTTTTTTCTGTATCAAACGGTACACCGTAGCTGATAAGCCACTCAAGTGACGCCTTTGCTCGTTCTGCAGTAAATCTTACGGCTGGCTCTTCGCAAAGCCCAGCACCTGCAGCAAGCGTGTCTTTTACGTGTGCGTCAATGGAGTCTTGTTCATCGAATACTGCGGCAATACCACCTTGTGCATAGCGGGTAGAGCCTTCATTGCGGTCACTTTTACTAAGTACAATAACCTGACAATGGTCGGCAAGCTTAAGCGCTAAGCTCAATCCTGCCGCGCCACTCCCAATAATCAATACGTCACAACGGTGTTCTATTGCATTTGATGTGGAAGTTAGTGAAGACGATACAGATTTCATGTATTTTTATATCAATTCAAACGAGCAAAGGTTCGGCAAGTCTAAAGGATGAGTAGCAAAACACAATCATTCTTGCCCCCTGGCCTAAGCATTTTTTAAAATATTTAATGCTTTTACAGAACTTTTGTAAAAAGAACGCGTCTATACACATGCTTGTTAGAGCTATTGTGTAGTTGAAGTAGGGAGTAATGGCTCGAATGAGCGAGCAGATAACCGACCAACAACTGGTCGAAAAAGTACAGCGTGGCGATAAAAATGCGTTCAATTTGTTGGTAACTCGTTACCAACATAAAGTGATGCATCTCGTTTCTCGCTATGTGAAAAATACTGGTGACGTTGCTGATGTAACTCAAGAAGCGTTTATTAAAGCATACCGCGCCTTACCTAATTTTCGTGGCGACAGTGCATTTTATACTTGGCTTTATCGCATTGCGGTAAACAGTGCCAAGAACTATCTTGTATCTCAAGGTCGCAAGCCGCCTGCAAGCGATGTCGATGCTGACGAAGCAGATTTCTACGAAGGTAGTGATGCATTAAAAGAGCAATCTACACCCGAGCGAAGCCTGTTATCTGAGGAAATTGAAGAAATCCTGTTTAAGGTAGTTGAGAAGCTGCCGGACGATTTACGTATGGCGATAACGCTGCGTGAAATTGAAGGGTTGAGCTATGAAGAAATCGCGAACGTAATGTCGTGTCCTGTGGGTACGGTGAGATCCCGTATTTTTAGGGCTCGCGAGGCGATTGATAAAGTTATTCAACCGTTGTTAGAAAATTAAAAAGAAATAAAATCAAAAAAAGATGAACTTTCTTTTTTCCACGATGACTAACAGCTGTGTTAGGGTAGTTAACGATCACTTTGATCTGGAAATGAATATATGACGCAACAGCAAGAAAAATTGTCCGCATTCATGGATGGTGAGATAGAAGGCAATGACATCATCGATGCGATTAAGCAAGATGAAGCGCTTCAGGCCAAATGGCAACGTTACCATGTGTATCGCGGTGCAATGCGAAAAGAAGCAAGTGTTGCTCCACAGTTGGACATCACCGCAAGCGTAGCAGCTGCGCTTGAAAACGAGCCAGCTATAGTCGCACCTAAACGCTCGCGCTGGCAGTCGATACCATTGATTGGCAATGTTGTTCCTTTTGCGAAGCAGTCAGGCCAGTTTGCAGTAGCTGCGTCGGTGGCAGTGGCAGTTATCTTTGGTGTTCAATACACTAATCAAGAAGCGCCTACCGAGCCATTTATGACAGCGCCAACGATTGCTCCTCAAGGTGGATTGTCTCCAGTGAGTTTGGAACAAACCAGAACGTTACCACGTAACGACATGAATGAAATGCTTGAGAAGAAGCGCAAAATTAATGCATTGATTGCTGATCATGAGCAGCAAATAAAGCTTAAGCAAGCGCAAGAGGACGAAGGTGAAAGCGAAACAAGTGGACCAGAGCGCCCATAAGTTATCGCAGCCAGTCAACATTAGTTGGAATGTGCTTTCGCAAGTAAATTGCGACTGACATACATTTCATATTTTAATCATACCAGCATATACTGCTGGTATGTTTGTTTTAAGGCAGGAAAAAATGCGCTGTAGTTCTATCCTTGCACTTTTTTTCATTTCGGGCGCGGCTATTCAGCCCACTATTGCCCAAACTACTTCGCTGAGCGAAGAAACGAAAGCTCATATTGCCCCAGTCCAAATCGTGAATGATGGCGACGTTGAATTAGACGCTAACTCAGAATCAAACACGAGAGCTGGCCGACTAGATGAAGCTGATCAAGAAGAAGCAGTGCGAGAAGACGTGATTCAAGAGCAACTTGAACAAAGTCGAAGCGAGCAAAATGCATCTGCTTCTCGCACAAGAGAGCCTCAATCGGCCAATCAGTGGCTAGCTGAACTTCAAAACATTATAACCAATGCCAATTTCCAAGTGTCTTTTGTGCAAACTATTGCAGGAAAGGAAACCGTTCCATATTTATGGCGCCACGGGATAATGGAAGATGGCTCTGAATTAGAGCAGTTAAATCTTCAAAATGGACCAGGCCGCGAGCTTATTCGTGTGAACGATGTGGTGAGTGTATTTGAGCCAGATGTACAACCCTATAGCTTGCGTTCAAAGCATATCAACGGTCCAATACCAAGTGTATTATTGTATCATCCTGAACAGCTTGCCGAAGCCTATGAGTTCGTCGCTGTGGGAAGAGCGCGGGTGGCAGGACGTTCAGCGCAACAAATTCGAATAGTTAGCCGAGATAACACGCGATTTGGTTATCAACTGTGGCTGGATGAGTCGTCTGGTATGTTGCTCAAACTGAACATGCTTGATTTGCAAGGGGCGCTATTAGAGCAGATTCAGGTCACGGCCTTTGCGATATCGCCAGAGCCTGCTGATTATTTCTCACGAATTAATTCTGCGTCGTTACCCGCGCCCATGGCGCTGAGCAACACGCCAAATCGTGCACACAAATGGGATGTCACCTATTTGCCGGCTGGCATGCGAGAAATAAAGCAAGATACAAGACGATTGGCCTTAACAGGTCAGATTGTAGAATATAAACTCTTTTCAGATGGATTGGTTGACGTATCTGTGTACGTTCAGCCTGCGGAAGATGCGTTAGGTGAAACGCTGGCGCTGCGCAATGAAGTGAGTACGTTCTTAACGTTAACAGACGGCAAGGCCCAGGTGACAGTGGTGGGAGAAATACCTTTGCAAACCGCTAACGCTATTGCTACGTCTTTACGCCCCGTCAGCAGTGTAAGTGAATAACCGCGCGATTGAGTAACAATGATAAGAGAAACCGCCACCGTAGTTGCCGTTAATGGCGATACGGTCACCGTAGAAGCAGCGATTAAATCGACCTGTAACGCATGCCAAGCACAAAGTGATTGTGGTACCGGCGTTATTTCTCGTGCGCTTGCATCGAAAACGCAGCAGTTGACGCTGCGTACTCCCATGCCTGTGCGGGTTGGCCAAGAAGTGACTGTAGGTATACCGGAAGCAGGTATTTTAAGTGCATCGGCTTGGTTGTATTTGCTACCGCTCATAGCGTTTATCGGGGCATATTCGGTGTCTATATCATTACTTAGCAGTAACGGCTTTACTCACGAGTTATGGGCCATGCTGCCTAGTGGGTTAGTAACCTTCCTTACCTATAAGTTAATTGCTTACAAGTTGCGTTGTGTAGAACGTACAAAATATCAACCTGTCCTATTGGGTCAACAAGATCACAGTGCAGTAGAACATTGATTTTTTGAAGGGCTTTACGCTGCTCAATGGTTTAATACGGGACTGCTCCATACGAGGCCGATTTATACAAGATGATAGCGTTAACTCACGCTCATCAATGTAGCCGAGTTTTGAGATAGAACGAGGAAGTCACGTCAGGTTGCCACTTCCATTCGTTATGTTTCTTGAAAGTAATAAATTTTCCACCACGCCAATTCGCTTTTCGCGCAAGAAATGGGTAAAATCCGCACGCGCTGCGTATAACCCTTTAAGCAAGGCAAGCAGCATTTTTTGTTTAATGAATTTTTCTGCAGGTAATTTCCAGCATTATGCAACAATCGCACATTCGTAACTTTAGTATTATCGCCCACATTGACCACGGTAAGTCTACGCTGTCAGACCGTCTAATCCAGCATTGTGGAGGGCTAACAGACCGTGAAATGGCTGAACAGGTTCTCGACTCAATGGACCTGGAAAAAGAGCGCGGTATTACTATCAAAGCGCAAAGCGTAACGCTGAACTACGAAGCGCGCGACGGTGAAACTTATCAGCTTAACTTCATCGACACTCCCGGACACGTTGACTTTACCTATGAAGTATCTCGTTCTCTTGCTGCCTGTGAAGGTGCGCTTTTGGTTGTTGATGCAGGTCAGGGCGTAGAAGCACAGACATTGGCAAACTGCTATACCGCCATCGAGATGGATATGGAAGTGGTGCCTGTACTAAATAAAATCGACCTGCCTCAAGCTGAACCAGACCGCGTTGCAGAAGAAATTGAAGATATTGTTGGTATCGATGCGCTGGACGCTGTGCGCTGCTCAGCAAAAACCGGTATCGGTATTGAAGATGTACTTGAAGTTATTGTAAATAAAATTCCGCCGCCAGAAGGTGACCGCGAAGCGCCACTTAAGGCGTTGATTATCGATTCTTGGTTTGACAACTATCAAGGCGTTGTTTCACTGGTACGTATTGTCGAAGGCCAGTTGACTAAGAAAGACAAAATTCAAATTATGTCAAACGGTCAAACGCATCAGGTTGACAAAATTGGTGTATTTACGCCTAAGCCACTCGATACGGGCACATTAAGAGCCGGCGAAGTAGGCTTTATCATCGCAGGAATTAAAGATATCCAAGGCGCGCCTGTGGGCGACACCATTACCTTGGCTCGCGAGCCAGCTGACGCAATGCTTCCTGGCTTTAAAAAGGTTAAACCTCAGGTTTATGCCGGTATTTTCCCAATAAGCTCAGACGATTATGAAGATTTCCGTGACGCCCTGGCGAAATTAAGCCTGAACGACGCTTCACTATTCTATGAGCCAGAAAGCTCTGCAGCGCTAGGTTTTGGATTCCGTATTGGTTTCCTTGGCATGCTGCACATGGAAATCATTCAAGAGCGTTTAGAGCGTGAATATGACTTGGGTCTTATCACTACTGCGCCTACCGTAATATACGAAGTAGAAACGACCAAGGGCGAAACCCTTACCGTAGATAGCCCAGCTAAATTGCCTCCGGTAAATGATATCGCTGAAATTCGTGAGCCTATGGTTGAAGCCAATATTCTTGTGCCACAAGAGTATCTAGGCAACGTAATTACACTTTGCGTTGAAAAGCGCGGTATGCAAACCAACATGACATACCACGGTAAGCAAGTGGCGGTAACTTATGAACTGCCAATGGCAGAAGTGGTGCTCGATTTCTTCGACCGTTTGAAATCTACGAGCCGTGGTTTTGCATCGCTTGATTACAACTTTAAGCGTTTCCAGACATCAGACATGGTGCGTGTTGATATTCTAATTAACGGTGAACGTGTAGACGCGTTAGCGGTAATTACGCACAGAGAAAACTCTCAAGGCCGTGGTCGTGAGCTGGTCGAAAAGCTTCGCGAGCTTATTCCACGACAAATGTTCGATATCGCTATTCAGGCGGCTATCGGTAACCATATTGTTGCAAGAAGTACAGTTAAACAGCTACGTAAAAACGTAATCGCGAAGTGTTACGGCGGTGACGTAAGCCGTAAGAAGAAACTACTTCAAAAGCAGAAAGAAGGTAAAAAGCGAATGAAGCAAGTGGGTAATGTTGAATTGCCACAAGATGCGTTCCTTGCAGTATTGAAGGTGGGCAAATAATGGCGAATTACTTCTCCTTGATTTTGGTGGCACTCACCTTAATAACAGGATTAATCTGGCTAGTGGATAGCCTAGTGTTTGCACCAAAGCGAAAAGCACGTTTACAGGCTGCGGCAACCGCAGAAGGAGCGGGCTATGGAGAAGATCCTCAACTGCCGTACCTTGTTGATACTTCGCAACAGATTTTTCCTGTAATCGCTTTCGTATTGGTATTGCGTTCGTTTTTATATGAACCATTTCAAATTCCTTCAGGCTCAATGATGCCCACTCTGTTAGTGGGTGACTTCATTTTGGTTGAAAAGTTTGCCTATGGCGTGAAAGACCCGGTTTTCAGAAGTAAGCTGATTGAAACTGGCGTTCCAGAGCGTGGTGATGTGGTGGTTTTCAAGTACCCTGAAGAGCCTTCAATAGACTACATTAAGCGCGTGATCGGTTTACCTGGCGATACTGTGGTTTATCAAAATAAACAGGTTTATATCAAACCGAAGTGTGAGACTGGCAACAACTGTCCTAAATTGAAAGCCGTACCGCTGACGTTCCAAGAGCGTGGTGAGTTCGTACAGGACATGGCGCAGCTTATGCGTTACACCGAAGATTTAGGCACAGTAGAGCACGACATTTTACGCCACCCAGTACGCGAGATTTCGCCGGTTAATTTTTATACCCAGCCTGGAACGCGCAGCAATGAGTGGATTGTGCCAGAAGGTCAGTATTTCGTGCTAGGCGATAACCGTGACAACAGCCGCGACAGCCGTTTCTGGGGTTTTGTGCCAGATGCAAACTTGGTTGGAAAAGCGGTGGCGATTTGGATTTCATTTGAATTTGAGCGCAGTCCGTCAGACTTCCTTCCAACTTGGGTACCAACAGGTGTTCGATTTGAGCGAGCAGGTGGCATTCATTAATGCAGGGAATTGATAAATATCGTCGTCTGTACAAGGCGATAGGCTACACATTTACCAATGAAGCTTTATTGGAACAAGCACTTACTCATCGCAGTGCGGCTAAACAGCACAATGAGCGACTAGAATTTTTGGGTGACGCTATTTTAGGCATGATTGTTGGGGAAACGCTGTTTAAGCGATTCCCAACTGTGCCAGAAGGCAAACTCACACGAATGCGCTCTACTTTGGTTAAAGGAGACACACTGGCAGAACTTGCAAAGGAAGCCAGTGTGGGTGAACTACTTAACTTAGGGCCCGGTGAGCTCAAAAGCGGTGGTCATCGCAGAAGTTCGATTTTAGCCGATGCAGTTGAAGCTATTTTAGGGGCTATTTATCTCGATTCCGGTATGGACGAGGTACGAGGCGTTATAGACCGTTTATGGGAAACCCGCATTAACAAACTAGACCCTAATGCCCACCCTAAAGACAGCAAAACTCGTCTTCAGGAGTTTTTACAAGGCCGTAAACAAGCGCTACCAACCTATGAAGTGCTATCTATTTCAGGGAAAGATCATGCTCAGACTTTTGAAGTTAGCTGTCAGGTAGAAAGTCTACCAGAAGCGGTAGTGGCGTCTGGCAATAGCCGCCGAAAAGCAGAACAAGAAGCTGCTCGTTTAACATTGGAGAAGCTTGATGACAACGCATGATGAATCGAATTTGCCAGAAATGCCTGATATTCAAACTCGCTGTGGCCTAGTTGCCATAGTAGGTCGCCCTAATGTAGGTAAATCGACCTTGCTCAATCGCTTGCTAGGTCAAAAAGTAAGCATTACGTCGCGTAAGCCGCAAACCACGCGCCACCGTATTCTTGGTATAGACACCGACGGTGATTATCAAGCGATTTACGTTGATACCCCAGGGCTTCACCAAGACGAAAAGCGCGCGATTAATCGCTACATGAACCGCGCGGCATCAAGCTCTTTGGCTGAAGTTGGCCTTGTGCTTTTTGTTGTCGAAGGCGATCGATTCAACGCCGAAGATGAAATGGTATTAAGTAAGGTTAAACAAGCGAACCTTCCTTGCTATCTCATCGTAAACAAAATGGATAAGGTTGAAGATAAAGAAAACTTTATGGTTCACCTTAAAAAACTTGGCGAAAAGCACCCGTTTGAGCACATGATCCCTATCAGTGCTAAACAGGGCCGAATGGTTGACGAAATTAGAGAGTTAGTGGCCAAGTCGCTACCTAAAAGTGAGTTTTTCTTCCCAGAAGATTACATTACTGACCGCTCAAGCCGCTTTATGGCTGCTGAAATCATTCGCGAAAAGCTTATGCGCTTTACCGGCGATGAACTGCCTTACTCTACTACTGTGGAAATTGAGCAATTCAAAATGGCTGACAACGGTGTTTATCGTATCAGCGGTCTGATTTTGGTAGAGCGTGAAACCCAAAAACGCATGATCATCGGCAAAGGCGGAAAGCATTTGAAAACCATTGGTGAGCAAGCGCGTAAAGATATGGAAAACTTGTTCGACAACAAAGTATTTCTAGAACTTTGGGTGAAAGTGAAACAAGGCTGGGCAGACGATGAACGTGCTCTGCGCTCTCTAGGTTACGGAGACGACAGTAACTTCTAGTTCACGCTAATATTATCTTTATAACGCTAGTTAGCTGTAACTGGCGTTATATTAGCACGTTATATTAGCAAAGATAGTGAGTCAGCATTTTCGCCAAGTGGTGTAGCTGATGGCTTGTGGACAACTACCTCAGTTAGATGCGCTTATGTGAGCATTTACACGGTGGTTTATTTACTCGGTTTCAACATCTCTAGCAGGCACAACAACTTCTTTTTAGGAGCGGTATATGGCAATTTCAGATATGCGCAGGCAGTACTCAAAGGGCAGTTTGAGTGAGTCAGATATTACTTCAAGTCCATTTATCATGTTCGATAAATGGTTAAAAGACGCCATAGACGCCGGAATTCCTGATCCTACTGCAATGACGGTTGCCACCGTCGATGCCAACGGCCAACCCTCTCAGCGTATTGTTTTGTTAAAAGATGTCAGTGAAAAGGGCTTTGTGTTTTTCACTAACTTAGGCAGCCGTAAGGCACAAGAGTTAGCGGTAAACCCTAAAGTGTCGTGCCACTTTCCCTGGTTTTTTATGGAGCGTCAGGTTCGCGTATGTGGCAGCGTTGAAAAGCTTTCTGTTTCTGAGAATGCTGCTTATTTCTTTTCGCGACCGAAAGACAGTCAGCTAGCAGCGTACGCGTCAAAACAAAGCAAACCTATTGGCAGCAGGGAGCTTCTACTGACCCAGTTTAAGCAGTTAAAAGATAAGTTTGCTAACAAAGAGCTTCCCGTGCCGGACTTTTGGGGCGGTTTCAGGATCGTGCCTCATCAAATTGAGTTTTGGCAAGGTGGAGAAGATAGGCTACATGACCGCTTTGAATACAACAAAACTGAAGATGGCGCGTGGGTAACACAGCGCCTTATGCCGTAGGGAATACGTTCACCTTTCGTTCCCGCTAAAGTACTTCACTAGAATGTGAGCCCGTTTAACTATTGAGCTTGTAGATAGCGTGCGGCGAGATAAGTAACAAGGAGGCATCTAAACCGTGATTGATAGTCATTGCCATCTCGACTTACTTGCACAAAAGAAAGATCTTAGAGTTGCATTAGAAAGCGCCAAAGCCGCAGGGCTTACCCGCATCATGGCGCCTAGCATTAACCCCGAATCTTGGCAGGCGTTACAAGCGCTCAGTGAACGCTACGAAAGTCTTTTATCTATAGATACTGCGCTTGGGCTTCACCCTTATTTTTTGACTGGCAGCGAGCTTGAAAAGCCAGAGCAAACACTCAAGGAGAGTCTTCGTCAACTTGAAGACGCTACGGCTAAGTTGCACCCTTCGGTAAAAGCCTTGGGGGAAACAGGTATCGATGGGTATATAAGCGTGCCATTAGCGCTTCAAAAGGAAGCGCTACATAACCATTTGAAACTTGCCGATAAAGTATCGTTACCCGTAATTTTACATCACAGAAAAAGTCATCATCTGCTAGTTGAAGCATTGAAGCAAACCAAATACCAAGGTATAGGCGTTGTGCATGCTTTTTCAGGAAGTATTGAAGCGGCCAAAGGGTATATTGAAAGAGGGTTTTACCTAGGTATAGGTGGTACGATTACCTATGAGCGTGCTCAAAAAACACGAAACACCCTTGGGTTTTTGTTAGAACACCATTTTGATAAATTGCTTTTAGAAACGGATGCCCCTGATATGCCCATGTGCGGTAGACAAGGAGAAGCAAACGAACCTCGTTATTTATCAGATGTCGTTGATGTTATAAGCGACCGCTATGGCGTGTCACATAAAGAAATAGTGTCCACCACCACAGCGAACTACACTCGACTATTTAATATTGATGCTGGAAGTGAAGCATAGACTTCCAAACTAGCTATCTAGCGCTTCTCTTTATTTCTTTTTGATTCGATTACCTGAATAAACCATGGGCGAGATTTATAAAAGGCCCGGGTTAGGTAAATACCTAGCATGAGCGCTAAAAAGACGAGAATACACGCAATAAGAGCAAGCTGGTAACGCAATGTCAGTGGACTCTCGAGGACAGCCTGCGTGTTCATGTGAATATTCACATAACCTAGTAAATTTTCATTATCGTCAGTGATAACGCCAACATAGGTTAGCGGCGTTACACTTTGCGACTGACTCATCGACACCACACTGGCAATTTGAGGCAAAGGAGCGATATACCTCCCGTCTTTATCAAACACCGACAAGGCAAGAATGTGTGGTTCGTCGACCAAAATTGAGGCGACATTTTCAATATACACCCGTTGAGTGAGAGTATCAGATAGAGCGGAATCTACATTGTTCTCAGTTTCCTGATTCGAAAGTGCGTCAGCGATAAAGGCAGGTTGTAGCAGTTTTGCATACTGCCTTGCTATGCTCTCACCAGAGAAGCGAGTTTGAACGGTAAGCCAGTCGTTTTGGTATTGTTGGAATAACAGAAGCAATACCACTATCAAAGCAAACACCGCACTCACTACTATTGTGTGGAACAATCGCTTTAGAACTGTGTACAACGAATGCGAGTCATTCTTTGTTTGTGAAGCTGCTTTGCTTAGCCCGTCTACCAATTCGCTTTTCCATAAAGTCACGAGGGTTGCCTAACAGTAGGATAATTCGAAATAATTTAAAAGGAGATATTTTATTAGTTAGCCTAATTGGTTAGCATTAGAGCACCATTTGCCAATCACCGCAGTTTCTGTGTGCGTTATGAAAGACACTCTTCTTAATAATATCGATAATGACGATATCCATTTAGCTTCTTTTTTGTCTCATGTAGTTAGCAATAGTCACAACGACAGTGCGTATTCACATACGTTAACCGTTATTGGTCAAGCTGTAACACCTTATCTACTGCACAGCGTTTTAATTAAACTCAACGATGTGTTTACTCCTTCTAGCGCTGCTTTCCATCATTTACACAAGCAAATGGGGGATGATGTAATAGAAATTAGAGGTGCTTTGCAAAACACTGAGCTTGAGCAGATTAAGCCACTGCTGGGCGACGTATCCAAGGCATATAATGTTGATGTTGGTTTGCAGGGCTCTCGCCCCTCATTGTCTAAGCCAGGACTACTGGTCATGGACATGGATAGCACTGTCATCGCGATTGAATGTATCGATGAAATAGCTAAATTGGCGGGTGTTGGCGAGCAGGTGGCAGAAGTTACTGCTAAGGCAATGCGTGGAGAAATTGCGTTTAATGATAGCTTAACGCATAGGGTGGCGTGCTTGGAAGGCGTGCCAGTTAGTCACCTTAATCAAATTCGTGACAGCATACCTATCATGCCTGGCATTCAAGCCTTGCTCACTCACTTGAAACAGTACAATTGGAAATTAGCAATCGCCTCAGGTGGGTTCACATTTTTCGCTGACCACCTAAAAGCAAGGCTTGGACTCGATTTTGCCATTTCTAACACGCTTGCGGTGAAAAACGAGCAGCTGACTGGAAAAGTAGAGGGTGAAATTGTCAATGCAGACGTTAAGGCGCGAACCGTAAACGCCCTTGCTGAGAAGTGGCAAATTCCAGCCAAACAAACCGTTGCTATGGGGGATGGGGCTAACGATTTGGTCATGATGGCTGAATCAGCGCTTGGCGTGGCGTGTCACGGTAAGCCACTGGTTAATGAAAAGGCGGATGTGGCAATCCGCATTGGCAGTTTACATAGCCTTCTGTATTTTCTAGACAAGTAGTTAACGAGAGTCTGTAATACAAGCGCTAGTTCTGGGAAAATAAAACTAGCGCATCACACTTTATCGATTACCTTTCACCAGCCACAAGTTTCCAAAATCTTGTGATTAACAGCTTTCCGTGATGGGTTTTAACCTTCGGGCTCATTTAAATTGATAGGCTTTGCGATTTCACTATGCGTTGCGCGCAATGGCTTTAGGTTGAACCGCACTTTTTAACGTTTTATTGGCCGTGATGTCTTCCATTGTAAAGCCGTATCTTATAAGCACTTCATCTGTGACATCGACCAGGTGAGAGCACGCTGCAATACTCCACATTTTCTTCTCTAACTCACGGGCCCGGTGCATGGCGTACATGGTGACGTAATTGATTTCCGTTTCCAGCATGGTCATGTCTGGCTTGCCGGTTGTGGTTAGCATGACATGAATAGCCACGAATTGGCCGCGAACCATAGCTTCTCTAATAAATGCTCGGCGCTGCTCGTTATTTTCGAATTTATCGGAATAGCGGGGAATGATCGCCATTCGCGGCTCTTTTTGCGATGCATCGAAGGAGATAAATAATTCCTGTCGCAACGGCATATTTTCAAGCTTAACGGCCTTAATGCCACTTTGTACAAAAGGTATATCTTGCTTTCGGTCTCTAAAGAGAAACTCTAAATTCACTTGCCCACGTTTGGCGTATTGCGTGGTTAGGGTGGTTATGCGTTCGTCCTGCTTTCCGACAATACAAGCCTGTGGTGTATAGCGAACACCTTCCTTACTCATCAAGAAGGATAGGGAGGTAGCGTTTCGCGCATTAATACAACGAAGCGCCTGTCCCATGCCTGGTACTTCTTCTTCGTCGTTCTCTACTTTAAGGCTGCCTTTGTTCTTTTTAATCAGTTCTTCAAAGAAGTTTCTAGCACTTTTACCTTCGTCGCCCGGCATAGTTTTTAAATGAAGAATGTTCTTGCCGACGTTGTGATAAATGATTTCGTATTGCAAATGCATGACATCAAAGGAACTGGCAATTTCTTGCAGACGAGGGAAGGCGACTTCTACTTTGCCCTCTAAATTACCTTTATATTCTTTGCTTAACTCTATACGAAGTCCAAGTCCATGCACCGAAATATCTTCGCTGACCCCTTTGTGCACCAGCTCTTCATTATTGAAGCGAGCTTCAATTTGGGTTCTCAGCTGATAGCGGCTTTCAATGCGTTGCTCTTCATATTTAAACCTGACAACCTGAACATTCGAAGGAGCGCGATTGCGCGGATGCCCAAAATTTCGCAGATGAGAGAGGTTTTCTCGATTAAACTTAAATTCGTTGTAGGTCTCTTGCCCTGTTACTGAGGTTACATCGGTTACGTGTGCCAAGAATCGCAGGTTTTTCAGCTTTGACATCAGTCGAGCTGATGGCGGAGTGTTCAGTTTTTTAACTTTATTACCTACAGAATCCGGAATGGAAAGCGGAATATGGGCCTGTTCAGGGTCAATCTCTGTTAAGGTTATTTTAAATACACGCCAACTCGCTTTTTTAGATCCAAACCCTAAAAATACTCGGGTTAGTACGTCTTTTTGCAAGAGTTCCTCGTAAGACGCTGAGTAAAAATAGACCTTGTCGTTCTGCAAATGAGTAAAACTAAATACGAAAATCTCTCTTACTTCTTCTGACTTCTGCAATAGGCGCATAAGCCTTTCCTGGGTGAGTAAGAAGTTCAATCGACAGTTATCGTCTTCGTCTTGCCAATACTGCACGGTTTCGCGGTTCACTTCGTTAACCATAGCAAACCGGGGAACCAGCATTTTATTAATGACGTCTATATACACCGGCAGCGTGGGGCTACGCGGCGAAAAGTACTGCTCACAAATTTTACTGGTAATCGCCTCAATCGTATTGCTCATATTAACTTTATATCGGCGTTTATTGCCGTGTATAAAGCTTTCTAAGAATTTGTCGAATGCGGGGCTTGGCTTTTCTTTATCCCGTTGCAAGGCAAGATAGTTAACATCGTTTTTAGTTATTATCTTTACGAGCTTATATGCAATGCCATTCTTTTTGTCCATGGCAAATTCATTCTCTAAGCCCCTAAAGAATATAAACAGCGTTTCTCCTTTTTTGAAAAACGCGTCTTTAGAGAGTTTTACCTGCAAGCCTTCAAGAGATATATCAACACTCAAACCGCGCATTGATTGATTGGCGCTATTGAATAATTCTACCGCCACAGCGAAGTTCATGCGTTCAGCGTTGCGCTGTCTGTAATCAAGCAAGTTTACGGTAGGAACTTTAAACTGCTCCAATACTGCTGAGCGCTTTTTGAGTTCAGGATTTTCTTTATCAGCGCGTTCTTGTGCGAGTTCTTTTTCGCGCATTAAGCGAAAGTTGTTTTCGGTGTTTTGTACCGCCTCGTAAACGCCATAAGTATATCGACCAAATACCCTCAACTGCTCTTCAAACTTGTCAACAGCGACGTCATCCATGTAATGGCTACGTCCTTCGTGTACATATTTATTGCACTTTCCGTTAACATGACCACGCAAGTCTATGGTGCGCATACAGGGTTTGGCTAGGCGTTTCACTTCCATTTTGATGAGGAAGCGCTTTTCTTTCGGCACATCAGATGCAGTTTGAAGCAATACCTGGTTAAACTCAGGCTCATTAACCATGGGTTTTAGCTGTTCAATAATATCAGCATATTGCTTTAAATCTTGACTCATGAATGCGCAACTTTGTTGTTTAGTATCATTATTTTAGTTGTTATCGGCAAATCAGCAAAACTCATTAACCCGTAAAGTCGTTATACTTTTGTACCGTTTTACTGGAGGAGAACTGACCTTAGGTTTGTGCTTATTTCACTGTTGTTAAGTGTTAGAATACTCTTTTTAAGCAATGGATAAAACTGGAATATGGCAAAACGTAAAACTGCTTATGTGTGTTCTGACTGCGGTGCAGAGTTCCCTCGCTGGCAAGGTCAATGTTCGGAGTGTAAAGCGTGGAATACGATAAGTGAGTTTGTGGTTGCAAGTGCCAAAAGTGTCGCACGCCAAACCACGTCAGGCTATGCAGGACAAACCGCTGCCAAAATTGAGACGTTAAATGCAATAGATCTTGAATCACTACCGCGATTCTCGTCAACATTTAAAGAGCTAGATAGAGTGTTAGGGGGCGGAATAGTCCCTGGGGCAGCTATGTTAATTGGTGGCTCGCCAGGAGCGGGAAAGAGTACGCTTCTGCTTCAAGTAATGTGTCAGATGGCAAAAAGTGAAACCGCGCTTTATGTCACAGGGGAAGAGTCGCTTCAGCAAGTCGCCATGCGAGCAAAGCGCTTAAATCTACCTGACGACAAGCTGATGATGTTAGCCGAAACAAACGTGGAAACTATCTGCGATTTAGCCCTTACGAAAAAGCCTAAAATTATGGTTATCGACTCTATTCAGGTGATGCACGTGTCAGACGTTCAGTCTGCGCCAGGCAGTGTGTCGCAAGTACGAGAAAGCGCGGCGTATTTAACGCGCTTTGCCAAGCAAAATCATATTGCTATGTTCATTGTTGGCCATGTAACAAAAGACGGTAACTTGGCGGGTCCGAAAGTTCTTGAGCACTGTATCGACAGCTCTATGATGCTGGAAGGAGAAAGTGATGGTCGCTACCGTACGCTTCGAAGTCATAAAAACCGCTTTGGTGCGGTAAATGAGCTCGGCGTGTTTGCCATGACAGAAAAAGGCCTTAAAGAGGTAAGCAACCCATCGGCCATATTCTTAAGTCGAGGAGATAACGAAACGCCGGGGTCGAGCGTGATGGTAATTTGGGAAGGCACACGCCCGCTACTTGTGGAAATACAGGCACTAGTGGATTACTCGCAGATGTCGAACCCAAGGCGAATCGCTGTAGGGTTGGATCAGAACCGTTTGTCTATGCTGCTCGCGGTTTTGCATCGCCATGGCAATGTGCAAATGAACGATCAAGACGTTTTTGTCAACGTGGTAGGTGGTGTAAGAGTATCAGAGACCAGTGCAGACTTAGCCTTATTATTGGCCATGATTTCAAGCTTTAGAAATCGCTCGCTGCCCAGAGATTTAATTGTATTCGGCGAAGTCGGGCTAGCCGGCGAGATTCGCCCGGTTCCTAACGGAACGGAACGCATTATCGAAGCAGCGAAACATGGCTTTAAGCGGGCGATCGTGCCAAAAGCCAATGCGCCTAAGCAAGCCATTAATGGCATGAAAGTGGTGCCGGTAGCGCGCTTATCTGAGGCGTTAGACGCGCTTGAGTAATGCGAAAGACTCAACATTTAAGTAAAGTGTTAACGGTGCCTGTCAGATTAAAAGGCCTATTGAATGGGCCTTTCCTGCATTAAAGAAGTGAAATGCGTTTTTTTAGAGGTTAATGTGGCGCCTGATAAACCGCATTAACTAACGCATTCAGGTCTTTCTCTTCAATACTGGCGTCGTCGCTGTTTAAAGTAATTAAACGGCGAAGAGCGCTAATGCTGTCTACATCCATTCGTTCAACTTTACAGCCTAATGAAACCCGTTCTTTTCTACTGTCGGCATGACGATACAACTGCGAAATAGAGAGGGTTATTACAGGACTGTCTTCATTTGCTTGGAAGGTAGCAGTATAAGGGTCGTGACTGTCGAAGGGTAATTGTGACAACGCCGTTTCGGTAGCTTGAAGTTTAATGCCTTGAAGCGATACGTCGCTGACTACCACATCAATACTAACGTCATTGTGTGCCAGTGTGCCATTTACATTCAGAGATACCCGTTGGAATTGGCGCTTATCCGTCATTTTTCAAATACCCAGTTATCATTAATGCTGTTATACCAGTTCGCATGGATAATTGCCCACTCAGAAGGCGCTGACAAGTTTCCTAGCAAAGCGTGGGAATGCAGTAATGGCTGCTCCCTTTCAAATCTCGCTGAGTGGGTAATGACCTATGCGGACTGGTATTAGTATTGGCTAATTTGCGAGGGTTCGCAATGAAAAGCGAACAAATAAAAAAGCCGCTATCAGCGATAGCGGCTTTAAGGCGTAAAGCAGAGATACAGATCTTACATCTCTGATTTTGTGTTATTTAGACATACGCTTATATTTAAGGCGGTGCGGTTCAACCACATCTTGTCCAAATTCTTGCTTCAACCAGCTTTCGTAGTCTGAGTAGTTACCTTCGAAGAAGTTGATGTTACCTTCATCGCGGTAATCCATAATGTGTGTTGCTACACGGTCTAGGAACCAACGGTCGTGCGAGATAACCATGGCACAGCCAGGGAACTCCAACAACGCGTTTTCCAAGGCGCGAAGTGTTTCTACGTCTAGGTCGTTGGTTGGCTCATCCAGTAGCAATACGTTACCGCCTGCTTTAAGCAGTTTCGCAAGGTGAACACGGTTACGCTCACCACCTGACAAGTCTTTGATGAACTTCTGCTGGTCGGTGCCTTTAAAGTTAAAACGGCTGCAGTAGGCGCGGCTGTTAATTTCAAAGTTACCAATGCGAATAATGTCTTGTTCGTCAGAAATTTCTTTCCACACGGTGTTGTTTTCGTTCATGTGGTCGCGGAACTGTTCTACCGCAGCAATTTGAACGGTTTCACCTAAATCGATGGTGCCTGAATCAGGTTGCTCAGCACCGGTAAGCATTCTGAACAAGGTTGATTTACCCGCGCCGTTAGGGCCTACGATACCTACAATGGCACCCTTTGGTACTTTAAACGTTAAGTCGTCGATAAGTACGCGATCGCCATACGACTTTTTAAGGTTGCTTACTTCAATAACCTTGTCACCTAAGCGTTCACCTGGTGGAATGAAAAGCTCATTGGTTTCATTACGCTTTTGGTAATCGCTGGTAGATAGTTCTTCAAAGCGGGCCATACGAGCTTTACTTTTAGCATGACGTCCTTTCGGGTTTGAGCGTACCCACTCAAGTTCCTGTTTCATGCTCTTCATCCGCGCCGTTTCGGTGCGCTCTTCCTGTTCAAGTCGGTTTTCTTTCTGTTCCAACCATGAAGAGTAGTTACCTTCCCATGGAATACCTTCACCACGATCAAGTTCTAATATCCAACCCGCAACGTTATCAAGGAAGTATCTATCGTGGGTAATAGCGACAACGGTACCTTCGTAGTCATGCAGGAAGCGCTCTAGCCATGCCACTGATTCTGCGTCTAAGTGGTTAGTCGGTTCGTCTAGAAGCAACATTTCAGGCTTCTCTAGAAGCAGGCGACACAGCGCCACGCGGCGGCGTTCACCACCAGATAGTTTGCTAACGTCCGCATCCCACGCTGGAAGGCGAAGGGCATCAGCAGCACGCTCTAATGCATTTTCTAAGTTGTGGCCATCTTTGGCTTGAATAATGGCTTCTAGCTCACCTTGCTCTTTTGCAAGGGCGTCAAAATCAGCGTCTGCTTCTGCATAAGCGGCATACACTTCATCTAGGCGAGTTAATGCGTGTTTAACGTCGGCGACGGCTTCTTCTATATTGCCGCGAACATCTTTTGTTTCATCAAGCTGAGGCTCTTGTGGAAGGTAGCCCACTTTTAAGCCCGGTTGAGGACGCGCTTCACCTTCGATGTCGGTATCTACGCCGGCCATAATGCGAAGTAAGGTAGATTTACCTGCACCGTTTAGACCTAGCACACCAATTTTGGCGCCTGGGAAAAAGCTAAGTGAGATATTTTTTAGAATGTGTCTATTAGGTGGGACGATTTTGCCCACGCGATGCATACTGTAAACGTATTGCGCCATGCTCTATCCTCGCTGAATAAGCGGTGAAAAATAAAAAAGTGATTGTGGTCTATTCTACTCGTAACAGGGTAGTTTGTGCCAGTTACTTACGCTTAGTGTATTTGTGCTTGGCGATATTTTAATCACTCATGCCAAAAAGATCGATTTATGCATCGGTTGGCGAGTTGATTTAAGGTAAACTTGTTTTTATAAGCATGAGTAAACATGGGCTTTAGGGTGAGCTAGCAAACAGCAATAAATAACCCAAAGCGATAGACTCAACACTATTCATATCTCTGAACAGGTAATTATGATGACCGCTATGAGTAAACGCACATACAGTCTGGAAGAGCTTGCCAAACATGTAAGTGGGGAAGTGCAGGGCGATGGAAACATTACTATCTCTGCAGTAGGTACGTTATCCGGTGCAGCATCGCACCAAATTTCGTTTCTAACAAATCCTAAATACAAGCCGCAGTTAAAAGATACTCAGGCTGGTGCGGTAATTCTGCACAAAAACTTAAAAGATGATAGCCCAGTTCCAGCGTTGGTTGTGGCAAACCCTCATGCAGCGTTCGCCCTCATCGCTCAGTTGTTTGATACTACCCCAGCGGTAGCGACAGGTATTGCTGATACAGCGGTTATTGCGCCATCTGCCCGCATCGGCAGTGATGTATCGCTAGGCCACAATGTAATCATTGAAGAGAACGTGGTTTTAGGCGATAGAGTTACGGTTGGCGCGAATACGGTTATTCGTAGAGGTACCCATATTGGTGAAGGCTGTACCATTCACCCGAACGTAACTATCTATCATGACGTTGTGATTGGTAAGCGCGTGACAATTCATAGCCAAACGGTGATTGGTGCGGCAGGCTTTGGTTACGCAAACGATAAAGGCGTTTGGATCCCTATCCCACAAACAGGGTCGGTTCGCATTGGTGACGACAGTCAGATTGGCGCAAGCAGCAGCATTGACCGCGGCGCCATGGAAGATACGATCTTAGGCACTAACGTTATTATCGATAACCAAGTACAAATTGGCCACAACTGTATTATTGGTGATCACTCTTGTATTTGCGGCGCTACAGGTATTGCTGGTAGCTGTCATATCGGCAAGCACGTTATTATCGGTGGTGGAGTGGGCATTAATGGCCACATTAGCATTTGCGATAATGTTCAGGTGACTGGCTATACCATGATTGTACAAGATATCACTGAACCGGGTGTTTATTCTTCTGGCCAGCCAGCACAAACCAACCGTGACTGGCGCAAAAATACGGTTCGCCTTGCCAAAATTGGTAGTTTATTTGACCGTGTTAAAGCCCTGGAAAAACAGGTCTGATCTCGCGCTGGCGCAGGTATTTCGTTAAACCTGCGCCATTTATATTAATTTGGTCACAAAGCGGTATACAAGCCCCCGAAAATGACTAGAATATGGCTCGAATTTGAGCAATCAGTGCGTAACGCCATATAAAAACCGCAGTTAAGGAGCCCCCATGTTTTCTCGCGAAATGAATATAGCCGACTTCGATCCTGAATTAGCCGATGCAATGTCTAAAGAGGTTGAGCGTCAAGAACATCACATAGAGCTAATTGCCTCTGAGAACTACTGTAGCCCACGTGTAATGGAAGCACAGGGTTCGCAGCTTACTAACAAGTACGCGGAAGGCTACCCAGGCAAGCGTTACTACGGTGGTTGTGAGCACGTAGACGTTGTTGAACAACTTGCGATCGATCGTGCAAAAGCACTATTTGGTGCAGACTACGCGAACGTTCAACCGCACGCTGGTTCACAAGCTAACTCTGCCGTATTCATGGCACTACTTGACGCAGGCGATACGGTATTGGGAATGAGCCTTTCTGAAGGTGGTCACCTTACTCACGGTTCACACGTAAACTTCTCTGGTAAAACCTACAATGCTGTTCAGTATGGTCTGAACAAAGAAACCGGTGAAATCGATTACGCTCAGGTTGAGGCACTTGCTAAAGAGCACAAGCCGAAAATGATTATCGGTGGTTTCTCTGCGTATTCTGGCATTGTTGATTGGGCAAAATTCCGTGAAATCGCTGATAGCGTTGGCGCTTACTTGCTCGTAGATATGGCGCACGTAGCAGGTCTTGTAGCAGCAGGCGTTTATCCAAACCCGCTTCCTCATGCTCACGTGGTAACAACGACTACTCATAAAACGCTAGCGGGTCCACGTAGTGGTCTTATCCTATCTTCATGTGGCGATGAAGCAATTTACAAAAAGCTTAACAGCTCGGTATTCCCGGGTAACCAAGGTGGTCCACTTTGTCACGTGATTGCAGCTAAAGCCGTTGCATTCAAAGAAGCACTACAGCCAGAATTTAAAGTGTATCAGCAGCAGGTTGTTGCCAATGCGAAAGCTATGGTTTCTGTAATGCAAGAGCGCGGTTATAACATCGTTTCTGGCGGTACTGACAACCACTTGTTCCTTCTTGACCTTATCGACAAGGACATTACCGGTAAAGATGCTGACGCAGCGCTTGGTGCCGCAAATATTACGGTAAACAAAAACTCAGTGCCAAATGACCCGCGTTCACCGTTTGTAACCAGCGGTCTTCGTATTGGTAGCCCAGCGATTACTCGCCGTGGTTTCAAAGAAGAACAAGCTAAGCAAGTTGCAACATGGATTTGCGACATTCTAGATAACATGGGCGATGAGTCTGTTATCAAACGTGTTCAAGACGAAGTGGTTGCACTTTGCGCACAATTCCCTGTTTATAAATAAATAGGTTTGTGTTTTATTGCGTACTTTGGTACTAATGCTGGACTAACTAGTCTAGGTTCAATTTAGATACCTAAGTACGCAATATTTAAGGATTATTCATGTTTTGCCCGTTTTGTTCAGAACAAGAAACAAAAGTCATTGATTCTCGTTTGGTTGCAGAAGGGCAACAGGTGCGTAGACGCCGTGAATGTATGGTGTGTCACGAGCGCTTCACGACCTTTGAAAGTGCCGAACTCGTGATGCCTCGCGTTATTAAACGCGATGGTTCTCGTGAACCGTTTAACGAAGATAAACTTCGTGCAGGCTTGCAACGCGCACTCGAAAAGCGCCCTGTGAGCACAGAAAAAGTTGAACAATGTATCCTCTCACTTAAGTCACAGTTGCGCGCAACCGGTGAACGTGAAGTGAGCAGTGAACTGCTCGGCAACCTAATTATGAAAGCCCTCAAAGAACTCGATAAAGTTGCTTATGTCCGGTTCGCCTCCGTTTATCGCTCTTTCGAAGATATTCGTGAATTCGGAGAAGAGATTGCACGATTAGGAGATTAAGTCGGCGACCTCTCAAACATCAGACACTTAGGGCTACAATAGGAATCCAAGTGAACCACGATACGGTTAAAAACGATTATTTTTGGATGGCAAAAGCCATTCAGCTTGCCCAACAAGGGCGTTTTACCACTTCTCCTAACCCTCGCGTAGGCTGTGTAATTGTTGACGAAAACAATCAATTGCTCGGTCAGGGATATCACATTCAAGCTGGTACACCCCATGCCGAAGTGCATGCATTAAGACAAGCATCTAACGCACGTCCGCAGGGCGCAAAGGGCGCGACGGCATACGTTACACTTGAACCTTGTAGTCATTTTGGTCGCACACCGCCTTGCGCTATTGCCTTGGTAGAAGCAAAGGTAGCGCGTGTTGTTATTGCTATGACCGACCCGAATCCAAACGTATGCGGTAACGGTATTAGCATTCTGCAGGAAGCAGGCATCGAAGTGGTAAGCGAAGTGATGGCTGCTGAGGCCGCAGCGCTAAACCCCGGGTTTATTAAACGCATGCTTACCGGTAGGCCCTTTGTTCGCGTGAAATTAGGCATTAGCCTAGATGGAAAAATAGCCCTTCAAAATGGGGTAAGTCAGTGGATTACTGGTGCAGAAGCAAGGCGGGATGTGCAACAGTATCGTGCACAAAGTTGCGTGGTGCTCACAGGCTCAGGTACGGTGAAAGCCGATAACCCTAGTTTGTTGGTTAGAGAACAAGAAGCACAGTTCACTAATTATCCTCTGGAACACATTCGTCAACCTGCCCGTGTTGTTATCGATGGCAAAAGCGCGCTTAGTCGAGGCTACGCATTGTTTAATGACGGCAAGCTAACCTTAACTGCTACATCGCAAGCCCACCCAGATACGGCAACACAGCACTATCTTTCGGTAGATGAAAAAGACGGTAAACTCAATTTACATTCACTTATGTCAGCACTAGGCGATAAGCAATATAATGAAGTGTGGGTGGAAGCAGGCCCTGGCCTTGCCGGTGCATTATTGCAAGAAGGGCTGGTGGATGAACTTATATGCTACCAAGCGCCTAAGCTTTTAGGTGATAAGGGAGTCAGTATGGTTAATTTACCCGCGTTCACGTCGCTAAATGAATGTATTTCGCTTTCGCTTATTGAAAATCGTCAAGTGGGTAACGATATTAAGCTTATCTTCCGTCCTGATGTTAGCAACACCCGTGGTTAACGCGATTAAAGAGGAACTTTATGTTTACTGGAATTATTCAAGCGCTAGGTACAATTAAGAAGCTTGATAACCGTGGCAACGATATTCGACTTACCGTTTCATCGCCTACGCTTGATATGTCTGATGTCGCACTCGGCGACAGTATTGCGACCAATGGTGTTTGCTTAACAGTTACTGATATGGGCCCCGATTATTATTGTGCAGATGTGTCGGCAGAGACCATCAAATTAACAGGCTTTGCACATTACAGCGCAGGCTCTACGGTGAATCTTGAGAAAGCGATGCGTCCAAGCGACCGTTTAGGCGGACATATCGTTTCCGGTCACGTTGATGGTGTAGGCGAGGTTACACAAATCATTAAGCACTCAGACTACGTAGAGTTCTGGGTAAAAGCGCCAGAAGCCTTGGCTAAATATATTGCGCATAAAGGTAGTATCACCGTTGATGGTATCAGCTTAACTGTTAACGAAGTTAATGGCGCAGAATTTATGCTTTGGATCATTCCTCATACATTGCAAGAAACCATTATGGGGAGCTATAAGGTGGGCACAGCGGTGAACTTAGAGGTTGATGTTATTGCGCGCTATTTAGAGCGACTGATGTTGGGCGACAAAGCCGCCGAACCAAAAAGCAAAGGCATTGACATGGCATTTCTTGCCGAGAACGGATTTTTAAGAAAATAACCCTACAAGAAGCACACAACATGGCATTTAACACTACACAAGAAATAATTGAAGACATTCGCCAAGGTAAAATGGTTATCTTGATGGATGACGAAGACAGGGAAAATGAAGGCGATCTGATAATGGCGGCAGAGCATGTGACGCCTGAAGCCATTAACTTTATGGTAACCCACGCTCGCGGTTTAGTGTGTTTACCAATGACGCAAGAGCGCTGTCGCACCCTGAATCTTCCGCTTATGGTGGATAAAAACGAAGCACAGTTTTCTACCAACTTCACTGTGTCTATTGAAGCGGCAACCGGCGTGACCACAGGCATTTCGGCGGCAGATCGCGCAACAACCATTAAAGCTGCTGTAGCGAAAGACGCGAAAGCGACAGACATTGTACAGCCGGGACATATTTTTCCGCTAATTGCTAAAGACGGTGGCGTGTTAAACCGCGCAGGTCACACAGAAGCCGGTGTAGATTTACCGCGTTTGGCAGGGTTAGAGCCTGCTGGGGTTATTGTAGAAATCCTCAATGAAGACGGCACGATGGCCCGTCGTCCAGAACTAGAAAAGTTTGCTGAAAAACATAATCTTAAAATCGGCACCATTGCTGATTTAATTGAATATCGCAATCTCAACGAAACCACCATTCAAAAGGTCGCTCAATGCAATATGCCAACCGAGTATGGCGACTTCGAGCTTCACACGTTTAAAGACAGCATCGACAACCAACTTCATTTCGCACTTAAAAAAGGCGAAATTAAAGAAGATGAGCCGACACTTGTACGTGTACACCTTCACAATACGTTTAGTGATCTTCTTGGATCTACCCGCGGTATTCATCGCTCGATGACGCTTGCAGATGGCATGCGCAAAATTTCAGAAGACGGTGGCGTATTGGTGTTATTAGGTAAAGAAGAGCATATTGAAAGTCAGGTACGCCGCTTTGCCGCAGAAGACCGAGGCGAGCGCCCGACTGGCGCTGACTGGCAGGGATCGTCACGCACTATTGGTGTAGGCAGTCAAATTCTAGCATCAATGGGCGTACACAAAATGCGTCTTCTTAGTAAACCAATTAAATATCACGCACTTTCAGGTTACGGCCTTGAAGTAGTGGAGTACGTGCACGACTAGTGCTTAGCATTAGGGCGGAGCTTAAGTGGAGAGGGTTTGCGACGAGCACTCCCTTCCCACATTGAGTCAAGCTAACGTACCCGTTTACGAATAGTTGAAGTTAAAGAAACAATCGATTTAGTTTGGGCGCAGTTGTGGTATACTTCGCGCCGTTTTTTCTCGAGGAATGAATCCATGCAGGTAATTGAAGGTAATATCAGAGCAACCGGTAAGAAATTTGCTATCGTTGTATCACGCTTTAATAGCTTTGTAGTTGAAAGCTTACTTGAAGGTGCACTAGATACACTAGAGCGTCACGGTGAAGTGAGTGATGACGATATCACGTTAGTACGTGTACCTGGTGCTTACGAGTTACCTGTAGTAGCTAAGAAATTAGCTGAGAAAAAGTCATTTGACGCCATCATCGCACTAGGTGCGGTTATTCGTGGTGGTACGCCACACTTTGATTTTGTAGCAGGCGAATGCAACAAAGGTCTTGCGCAAGTTTCTCTTGAATACGGTGTACCCGTATCGTTTGGCGTAATTACAACAGATTCAATTGAACAGGCTATCGAGCGTTCAGGAACCAAAGCGGGCAACAAAGGTGCAGAAGCTGCACTTGGTGCGCTGGAAATGGTTAACGTTATCGATGCTGTTGAAAAGCTTTAAGGTAAACATTAAGTGAAAGTTTCAGCTCGTCGTAAAGCCCGTGAACTCGCTCTGCAAGGCGTGTATTCATGGCAAATGAGTCACAACGATATTCAGCAGGTTGAACTGGCGCTAGCCACCAGTAACGACATGCAAAAGGTAGATATGGCGTATTTCCAAGCTCTGCTTCGCGGTGTTGCACACAACGCAAGTAAACTTGATGCGACCATCAAGCCTTACCTTGGCCGTTTGCCTGAAGAGTTAGACGCTATTGAAAAAGCAATCTTGCGCATTGCGACGCTGGAACTGACCGAGCGCATTGACGTCCCTTACCGCGTAATTATTAATGAGGCGATTGAGCTTGCTAAAGCATTTGGTGCTGAAGAAAGTCACAAGTTCATTAATGGTGCACTGGACAAAGCAGTGCGCACATTGCGCAAAGACGAGCGCGACTAACCTTACCGTGGCGGCATGGACTGCCGCTAAAAGGGTTTAAAAATTACCGTGAAAGAATTTGATCTTATCGGCCGCTACTTTTCAAACAGCGGCCACAAACGCAAAGACGTTGTTATTGGTATTGGTGATGACTGTGCTGTAACAACGGTTCCTGAAAACCAACAGCTTGCCGTTACCACAGATACCCTGGTTGCAGGTGTGCACTTTTTGAAAGACGCACCGGCGAAGTCTGTTGCGTATAAAACAGTGGCGGTAAACTTAAGTGACCTTGCCGCAATGGGCGCAGAGCCAGCGTGGATTAGCTTATCTCTGTCATTACCGGAAGTGGACGAAGCTTGGCTAGATGACTTTGTTTCGGGCCTTTATGAGCTAACTCAGTACTATTCTGTACAGCTTATCGGTGGCGATACGGTTAAAGGCCCAATGGCGTTCACGATTACAGCTCAAGGCTTTATACCGCCGGGTTCTGAGCTAACGCGTAGCGGCGCTAAGCCAGGTGATTGGCTTTATGTCACAGGAACGCTTGGTGACGCGGGTGCAGGTTTAGACATCCTGCAAAATAAGCTGAGTGTAAGTGGTGAAGCGAAAGATGTCTTGGTAAATCGTCATTACTTCCCAACTCCTCGCGTAGCGGTGGGCACAGCTATCCGACGTATTGCAACGTCGTGCATTGATATCTCTGATGGTTTAATTTCAGATTTAGGTCATATCCTAAAAGCGTCTAATTGCGGTGCAAATGTTCATGTAGAGCGTTTACCGTTGTCACGAGCATTAACAAGCGCGGTTACACCTGAGCAAGCTATCGAATACGCGCTGTCTGCAGGCGATGACTATGAGCTTATTTTCACTGTAAGTGAAGAGCAGCGCGGAAGTCTTGAAACCTCGTTGGCAAGCACAAACGTGAAAGCCACATGTATTGGCCAATTAACCGGTCATAACGGCACACTTTCATTGCTCAAAGACAACGAAAAGTACACACCTGTTAACGTGTCAGGTTACGAGCACGCCTTTTAGGCGGCCTATTTGTCCGACAAAAGCGATAAAAAGGAAAAAGCATGCAGGCTGAGTTTCGCGCTAGAGTGAGTATGAAAAATCCCGTGCATTTTCTTGCACTAGGTTTTGGCAGTGGACTTATTCCTTTCATGCCGGGAACCTTTGGCTCACTTGCTGCGTTGCCCCTACTTATTGCCTGTAGCCAGATTTCCCTAATTTCCTTTATCGCGCTTACGCTGATATTCTCAGTTGTAGGCATTTACCTGTGTGGCAAGACTGCTGACGATATGCAGGTTCACGATCACGGCTCTATTGTGTGGGATGAAATAGCGGGCATGTTTGTGACCTTTCTGTTTGTACCTATTTCAGCGTCCTCTTTGCTTGTAGGTTTTATTCTATTCAGGCTTTTCGATATCTTAAAGCCTTGGCCAATAGGTATTATCGATAAGCGCTTACACGGCGGTACAGGTATTATGCTTGACGATCTTATCGCTGGCGCCATGGCATGCGGTTGTCTACATTTATTAATAGCGTTTTGGCCTGCCGCATTGGCTTTGTTTTAATTCATTACGAATATTCGCCGCCATTTTGTTAGACTTACCTCAAAGGAAAGCCAGTTGACGGTGAGCAAACTATTTACGAAAAAGCCCGCAAAATAGCGTAATGCCGATCAGTTAAGAAAATTTTCATGATCGGTTGACCGATCTTTTTAAGGCTTCAAAATCCGATATCAGTCTCTGGTATCGGATTTTTTAAT